>NZ_CAAAFR010000037.1:27501-45901 GCF_900634745.1 Protofrankia symbiont of Coriaria ruscifolia | reverse complement strand
ATCATATTATTTAATCGTGGAAACTTCCGGCGCAGGACACTAGAAGACCACTGAAAATCTTGAAATCATGCCCGGTTTGCAGTGGATTACCCCGATCGATTTTTACCGGCGAATCGGCATAAATCAGGCAACCCAAGCAACATCTTCAGGTCACTCCTAGCTGACTGAAGAGGCTGGCCGGAGAGGACGCGATCATGGTTTTTCGCGCGCTCGGAGGCCCCCGGGATCCACAGCCATCGTCGGCGACAGCACGCGGATAGGGTCGAAGGGTGACACAATCGCGGGACGTGAGGGTCAGGTGAAGATCACAGCGCTCGCGGGCGGCATCGGGGGATCCCGTTTCCTGCTCGGTGCGAGAGCCGCGTTACCCGACGCCGAAATCACGGTGATCGGCAACACCGGTGACGACATCACCCTGCACGGCCTGCGTATCTGCCCCGACCTCGACACCGTCATGTACACCCTCGGCGGGGGTATTTCCACCGAGCGTGGCTGGGGTCGCCACGCGGAGACGTTCACCGTGGCCGACGAATTGGCGGCCTACGGCGTCGGTCCGGCCTGGTTCGGGCTCGGTGACCGCGATCTTGCCACCCATCTCGTCCGCACGCAGATGCTTGCCGCCGGCTATTCACTCACCGACGTGACCGCGGCGCTGTGCCAACGCTGGAAGCCGGGACTGCGCCTGCTGCCGATGAGTGACGACAGGGTCGAGACACACGTGGTCATCGAAACCGACGAGGGACGGCGGGCCGTGCACTTCCAGGAGTGGTGGCTGCGGATGCGTGCCGCCACCCCGGCCAGGGAAATCATTTCGGTCGGAGCCGAGAAGGCACGACCGGCACCGGGAGTTCTCGACGCGCTCGCGAACGCCGACCTCGTGCTGCTCCCGCCGTCGAATCCGGTGGTGTCCATCGGGTCGATCCTCGCCGTGCCGGGGCTGCGGGATGCGCTGATCGGGACGCCCGCTCCCGTCGTCGGGGTGTCCCCGATCATCAGCGGTGCCCCGGTGCGCGGCATGGCGGACGCCTGCCTGCGCGCGATCAGCGTGGCCACCACCGCAGGCGCGGTCGGCGCCCACTACGGCGGGCGCGGGCACGGCGCTGCCGCCGGTGGCGCTGGCGCTGGCGCTGGCGCTGGCGGCGGGATCCTCGACGGCTGGCTGGTCGACACCGCTGACACCGGCACCGAGGTGCCCGGCGTCACCGTGAAGGCCCGGCCGCTGTTGATGACGGACGTCGAGGCGACCGTAGAGATCGTCCGTGCGGCCCTGGAGCTCGCCGGTGTCTGAGGCACTTTCCGTCACCGCCGTCACGGGGATCGGCGAGATACGTGCTGGCGACGACCTGACCACGGTCATCGCGACCGCGCTCGCCGCCCACGGCATCCCGCTGCGTGACGGCGATGTCCTCGTCGTCACCTCGAAGATCGTGTCGAAGGCCGAGGGGCGGCTGATCGCCGTCGACGGTGACCGGGAAGCCGTACGGCTGGCCGCCGTCGAGGCCGAAACCGTCCGTGAGGTGGCCGGCCGAGGGTCAACGCGGATCGTCGAGACCCGGCACGGGTTCGTGCTCGCCAACGCCGGGGTGGACGCGTCCAACGTGACCAAGGACGAGATCGCTCTGCTGCCGGTCGACCCGGACGCGAGCGCGCGGGCCCTGGTCGACGGCCTGCGGGCCCGCCTGGGCGTATCCGTGGGCGTCGTCGTCAGCGACACCGCCGGCCGGCCGTGGCGGGCCGGCCTGACCGACCACGCGATCGGTGTCGCGGGGATGGCCGCGCTGCGCAGCCACGTCGGCGACATCGACCCGTACGGCAACGAGCTGGGCATGACCGAGATCGCCGAGGCGGACGAACTGGCCGCCGCCGCCGACCTCGTCAAACGGAAGCTGTCCGGGGTGCCGGTGGCGCTCGTACGCGGTTTCCGCGCGCTCGCCGACGACGGTCGCGGGGCTCGGGCGCTGGTCCGCCCGGCAGCTGAGGACATGTTCCGGCTCGGCACCGTCGAGGCCCGGCGGTCAGCGGTCACCGCCCGGCGGACGGTCCGCGAGTTCAGCGACGCACCCGTGGATCCGCAGGCCCTCCAGCGCGCCTTTGCCGCGGCCGTGACCGCTCCTGCCCCGCACCACACGACCCCGTGGCGGTTCGTGGTCGTGACCGACGCCCGTGACCAGCTGCTGGCGAGGATGGCCGAGGCCTGGGCGGCGGACCTGCGCGCGGACGGTCTCGGCCCCGCCGCGGTCACCCGCCGGCTGGGACGCGGTGACGTCCTGCGCCGGGCACCCGTCCTGGTCGTGCCCTGCCTGGTCGCCGACGGCGCCCACAGCTATCCCGACAGCCGGCGGGCCGCCGCCGAGGAGCGGATGTTCCTGGTCGCGATGGGAGCCGGCGTGCAGAACATGCTGGTCTGCCTGGCCGCGGAGGGTCTGGGGTCATGCTGGGTGTCGAGCACCCTGTTCTGCCCGGACGTGGTCCGGGCGGTCCTGCGTCTGCCGGCGGGCTGGCAGCCCATGGGAGCGGTGGGGATCGGCCATCCAGTGCATCCACCCGGGCAACGCCCGACCCCCGATGTCACGCCGTTCGTCGTCACCAGATAACTCGTCATCACCGGATAGTCCGAACCGCGCGGCCGGAACCCCATGACCGGAACCTCGTGACCAGGACGGGGTACGGACGTGGTATTCGACACTCCGTAGGATTGGGCGCCGTGGGCAAAAAGAGCGCGGAACGCAATGCACGGCTGGATGCGCTCCGGCGCGAACAGCGACGCCAGGAGCGGCGCCGTTCCCTCCTGATCTATGGTTCCAGCGGCATCGTCGCGCTCGTGCTGCTGGCCGGCATCATCATCTACGCCGTGTCGGAGAACAGGTCACAGAACGCAAGCCACTCGATCGGCCATGTCACGTCGGCGGGCAAGGCTGCGGCAGCAGCCGGATGCACCGGGGTCGTCAACGACTCATCACGCGGTAACACCCACGTCGCGGCGAACCAGACCGTCAACTACGACGTGGCCCCGCCGTCGTCCGGTAACCACGACGCCGACCCTCTGCCGGACGCCTACCACTTCTACGAGCGCATCCCGAACCTGCGGATCGAACGCGCCGTGCACAGTCTCGAACACGGCTTCATCATCGGCTGGTACGACCCGAAGCTCCCCGACGACCAGGTCGCGGCGCTACGCACCGCCTCCGACACCGCTGGTGACCGGTTCATCGCGATTCCCTGGGAACGCGGCGACTTCCCCGACGACAAGCACTTCGTGCTCACCGCGTGGGACCGCACACAGCGATGCGCGACCGTGTCCGAGGCGGCCATCAAGGAGTTCGTGGCCACCTATGCCAACCCGGACCCCGCCGGCGCGGCATGGGACTCCCCCACCGCACCCGAGTCGGGTGCCTCCGGCGGGACCCTCAACCTGAGCCCGACCATCGCCGGCTCGGCAACCGAACCGGCCCCGGCAACCGAACCGGCCCCGGCAAGCGCATCGGCCGGGACAACCCCCGAGCCGGGGACGTCCGTCATACCGGGTTCAACGGCGCCACGCTGAGAAACGCCGAGAAGGAAGGCATGATCGGACGCCTTCGGGCGACCGGCCGGGAGGCTCGTCAGACACGATCGGAGCTGAAGCGGATCGCGCCCGCCCGCAGGACGGCATCGGGGAAGACCCGGGCGCCGGCCCGCAGCTCGTTGTCGGGTTCGATCCGCGCACGATCACCGATGACCACCCCCTCGAGGGACACCCTGTCCCCGATGACCGCGCCGGCACCCACCACCGAGCTCCGCACGGACGCGCCCTCACCAATCATCGCGCCGTCAAAAATCACCGCGCCGTCGACGGTGGCGCCGGCGCCCACCACTGCACCGGCGCCCACCACCGCACCCCCGCCGATCTTGGCGTCGACGGCGACGGACGCGCCCGGTAGCGCCAGCCAGTCACCGACGGGCCCCGGCAGCGCCGAGGAGGCGATCCGCCCCGTCACCAGGTCGCGTGAGCCCCGGATGAACGCGTCGGGCGTGCCCAGGTCCAGCCAGTAGGTGCTGTCGATGTAGCCGACCACCAGGAAGCCGGCGTCCAGCAGCCCCGGGAAGGTCTCCCGCTCGACCGAGACCGGACGGCCCGCCGGAATATCATCGATCACCGACCGGCGGAACACATAACAGCCCGCGTTGATCCGGTTGGTCGGCGGGTCGGGGGTCTTCTCCAGGAACTGGGTGACCCGGCCGTCGGCGTCGGTGGGTACGACACCGAACGCCCGTGGATCATCAACCTCGGTCAGGTGCAGGGTGACGGCCGCGTCGGTCTGGCGGTGGCGCCGCACCAGCGCAGCGATGTCCAGCCCGGAGAGGATGTCGCCGTTGAAGACGACCACGGGATCGTCCGGGCCGCCGCGCAGTCTCGACGCGACGTTGCGGATCCCGCCGCCGGTCCCGAGTGGTTCGGTCTCGGTGACGTACTCCAGCTCCAGCCCGTGGGCGCAGCCGTCCCCGAAGTACTCCTCGAACACCTCGGCCCGGTATGACGTCGCGAGGACGACACGGGTGATCCCGGCGTCACGGGCGCGGGCAAGCATGTGGGCGGTCACCGGTACACCGGCGACCGGAAGCATCGGTTTCGGTGCCGACATCGTCAACGGGCGCAGACGGCTACCCTGTCCGCCGACCAGCATCACAGCGTCCATGGCGCGTCAGTTTCGCAGAGGCCGCACTACCTAGTGCGCGATGTTCGCGTATTTCGGTGACGTCGCGTCGCGGACACCGAAGCATCAGGCCAGGTCGGCCCGCCTGCGGTGTGCCGGAGTGCGCAGCCCGGTGCTTCTGACGATGCTGAAGGGGTGGTACGCCCGTCTGCCCCCAGCTACCGGATCTCCCACGAAGGCACCCTGTCGGGCGCCGAGAGCGCCCTGGCCGGGCTGGCCCAGGGCGGGGAACCGGGCTTCGCCGCCGCCCGCACCGACGACGGGACCGCCACGCTCGCGGTATGGCTTGCCTGGCAGGCGCACGAGCCGCCCATCGCCGACGTCATACCGGTGCTGGCCAACCTGGGACTGCGCGCACGGACCCACCGCTCGCTGCCGAGCCGTCCGGGCCCGGACGGAAGCACGGTCAACCTGGACGAATACCACATGATCACCGCACCGGAGCTGGCCGACGCCGCGCTCAAACAGATGGACGGGCTGCGTGACGTCCTCAGCGGTCTCGCGCGCGGGGACGTTGACAGCGACAGCCTGGACTCGCTGGTGCTCACCGCCGGGCTCACCGCCCGTGAGGTGCGGCTGCTGCGGGCGATGTTCCGTTACCTACGGCTGGCCGGGACATCCCTGGGCACCCGGTACGCCCACCGGGTCCTGACCGCCCACCCGTCCTACGCGCACGACCTGGTGGCGCTGTTCCACGCCCGGATGGATCCGTTGCGGGCGAACCCGGCCGACACCGAGCGGCTGCGTGCGGCGCTGGAGGACGCGCTCGGATGGGTGACGGGCATCAACGACGACGCGGTCCTGCGCCGGCTGCGGGATCTCGCCCTCGCGGTCGTCCGGACGACGTTCTACTCGGTGCCCGACTCCTCGGCGTCCGACTCCTCGGTGCCCGACCATCCGGCGTCCGGCGAGATCCGGACGGTAGCCGGCGAAACGGCCCATGGGACGCCCGGCAGCATCGGGGACGCGCTCGCCTTCAAACTCGCCCCGGCCGGGCTCCCATGGCTACCCCGGCCGCTGCCGGAGGCCGAGACCTTCGTCAGCTCCACCCGGTTCGACGCGGTACACCTTCGCGGCACCCGCCTGGCCCGCGGCGGCATCCGGTGGTCCGATCGCCAGGAGGACCTGCGTACCGAGATCCTCGGCCTGATGAAGGCCCAGCGGGTCAAGAACGCCTTCATCGTGCCCGACGGGGCAAAGGGCGGGTTCGTGCTGCGACGGCCGCCGTCGGACCCCGGGGAACTCGCCCGGCTGGCCGAGTCCTGCTACACGCAGTTCATGGAGGCGCTGCTGGCCCTCATCGACAACCGGGTCGACGGCGCGACCCGGTGCCAGCCGGGGATGGTCTGCCACGACGGTCCCGACAGCTACCTGGTCGTCGCCGCCGACAAGGGCACGGCACGCTTCTCCGATCTGGCCAACCGGGTGGCGGCGGCCAACGGCTACTGGCTCGGCGACGCCTTCGCCTCAGGTGGCCGCAGCGGGTACGACCACAAGGCGTTGGGCATCACCGCCCGAGGCGTGTGGGAATCGGTCCGCCGTCACTTCGCCGAGCTCGGCGTCGACGCCGACCACGAACCCCTGACGGTCGTCGGCATCGGCGACATGTCCGGGGACGTCTTCGGCAACGGGATGCTGCTCTCCCGCCATCTCCGTCTGGTGGCCGCCTTCGACCATCGGCACATCTTCCTCGACCCCGATCCCGACCCGGCCCGGTCGTTCGCCGAACGCCGGCGGCTGGCGTCGCTTCCGTCGAGCAGCTGGGACGACTACGACCGGACGGCCCTGTCGGCCGGCGGGGGTGTCTTCCCGCTGTCGTCCAAGCGGATCGAGCTGACCGACGAGGTGCGGGAACTGCTCGGCGTCGGCGAGGACACGCTGCCCGCCGACGCCGTGGTCCGGGCGATCCTGCGCGCACCGGTCGACCTGCTGTGGAACGGCGGGGTGGGCACCTGGGTGAAGGCCAGCGGGCAGGACCACGCCTCGGTCGGGGACAAGGCCCGCGACGGGATGCGGGTCGACGCTCGGCAGCTGCGCTGCCGGGTCGTGGCCGAGGGTGGCAACCTCGGCCTCACCGACGCCGCCCGGATCGAGTTCGCCCTGCGCGGCGGACGCTGCAACACCGACTTCGTGGACAACTCCGGCGGCGTCGACTGCTCCGACCGCGAAGTCAACATCAAGATCGGCCTCGAGCTGGCCGTCGGGAAAGGCGTGATCGATCGGGCCGAACGCGAGCGGCTGCTGGCCACCGCCACCGGCGACGTCGTCCGGGCGGTCCTGGTCAACTGCGCCCGCCAGGCCCTGGCGCTGAGCGCGGCGGAACGCCATGTCACGACCACGGCGGACGGGCTGTCCCGGTTCATCGACCATCTGGTCGAGACCGGTGAGCTCGACTTGGACGTCGAGACCCTCCCGGATGCCGACGAGATGGCCGCCCGGGTCACCGCGGGACGCACCTACACGCGGCCGGAGATCGCCATCCTGCACGCCTACGCCAAACGGACGGTCGCCCACGCGCTGCTGGACGCGGCTCTTCCCGACGATCCGGCACTCGAACCCACCCTGGACGCCTACCTGCCGGCGCCCCTGCGGACGGGGCTGCGCGAGCAGTTCGACCATCACCCGTTGCGGCGGGAGATCGTCGCTTCCCAGCTCACCAACTCGATCATCGACCGGGTCGGCGCCGGCTTCCTGCACCGCATGCGGGAGCTGACCGGCGCGGACACGGTCCAGAGCACGCGTGCGTTCGTCATCACCCGCAACCTGCTCGGCCTCACCGACATCTGGGACGCCCTCGACGCGCACTGCCTCGGCGAAGACCTCCGTGAGGGCCTGGGTAAGGGCCTGGGTGAGGGCCTGGGTAAGGGCAGCCGCCCGCGCCCGACCGTGGGTTCCACCGACCCGGCCGCCGAGGCCCTGTTGCACTGCCACTTCGTCCAGGAGGAGGCCACGCTGTGGCTGCTGCGCTCCCGCCGGTCGCCCCTGGACATCACGGCCGAAACCACCCGCTACGCCGAGGGGATGGCCGAGGTCGCCGCGGCGTTGCCCACGGTGCTGGCCACCGTCGGGTCCGACCAGGAACTGACCGCCGTCCTGCGGTTTGCCGAACAGCTCTACGAACGCGGCCTGCCCGCACGGCTGGCCGAACGCATAGCTTGGTTGGACGCGATGAGCCCGGCCCTGGACATCGTCGACGTGGCCCTGCGTAACGACCTTGAGCCGGGTGACGTGCTGCACGCTCACACCGCCATCGGGACGAGGCTGGGGCTCGGCCGCCTCGGCCTGGCGCACCTGATCGGCCGCGGCGCACAACCACCCGGCCAGTCACGCTGGGAGCACATGGCCGCCGCGACCCTGCGGGCGGACGTCGCCCGGGCCCGCTCGGAGCTGACCGAGGCCGCCATGGCCGCACCCGAGTTCGATCTGGACGCGGCCATCGACCGGATCACCACCGGTGCCCGGGCGGACCGGGTGCGCGCCATCGTCGAGGAGGCGACCGCGGCTCCCCGCCTCACCAGCGCGATGATCTCCGTCGTGGCCGGCCGGCTGAACGAACTCGTCCCGATGCGGTAGAGCTCATCCCGATGCGGTGACCGACCCCGGTTCGGGCGCGGCCTCGGGCCAGGTCCCCCCACGGGCCGGGTCCGTGTTCCGAGCCGGATCGGCGTCGCGAACCGGATCGGCGTCGCGAGCCGGATCGGCGCTTCGGGCCGGGAGGGCGTCGGTGGATTGAGTCGCGCGGGCACCCGCGCTGTCGTCGGCGAGCGCCACGGCCACCAGCAGGCGCAGGCCGAGTCCCACCCCGAGCAGGACCCGAAGCGGCAGGTGGCACGGTGTCGAGTACTGCCGGGACAGATACCGGAACATGCTGCGGTGATGGGCGATCACCATGCGACGGGAGGTACGCCTCGTCGAGTGGCCGCCTAGATGCTCCACGACCGCGGTCGGTACGTAGACCTGCTGCCAGCCGAGCAGCCCGAGCCGCCGGCCCAGGTCCACGTCCTCCATGAACATGAAGTACGCCTCGTCGAATCCGTCGACCGCCTCGAACGCCTGGCGCCGCAGCACCTGGCATGCTCCGGACAGCCAACCGGCGGTCGTCTCGACCAGTGCACCACCCTCGCGGCGGTAGGCCGCCGTCCACGGGTTGGTCGGCCAGCACCAGCCGAACAGAGCGTGACCGATCCCACGCCACAATGAGGGAAGCTCGCGGGCCGACGGGTAGAGCACACCCCCCGGATTGGTGATCGCCGGGCCGAAGGCACCGGCCCCCGGCCAGCGCTCGGACGCCTCCATCAGCGCGTCGAGCGATCCCGGCGTGAACGTGATGTCGGCGTTGGCCACGACCAGCCACGGGGCGCTGCTACCGGCCGCGCCGCGGTTGACCGCCGTCCCGTAACCGAGGTTGCGCCCGGTGCGCAACAGCCGGACCTCGCCGCGCTCGGCCACGGCGGCCGTGCCCGCGTCCAGCACCGGCGAGTTGTCCACCACGACGACCTCGTAGGGCAGCGACGTGGCCTTGGCCAGGGAGTCCACGAAGGGGCCGAGCACCTGACCCGAGTGGAACGCCACGACCACCACGCACAGCTGCGGCTGCGCATCCACGGGACCCGGGCTGTCAGGCCTGTCGTGCTGTGGCTGCGTCAAGGCTGCCTCGTTCTGTGCGCTCACTGACCGCCCTCTTCGTCCCTGCTCGCCGTGTGCATATGCGATTGCAACGCCCGGGTCAGGATGCCACCGGCAGGGCCGCGGTCAGGTTCCGGGGTCAAGCGGTCGGGGTCAGATGGCGCGAGGTCGGACGATCGGGTGGCCGGCCACCGGTAGGGCCGGGAACATCGGTGGGGCCGGGAACATCGGTAGGGTAAGGAACATCGGTCGGGTCAGGATGCGGCGGCCCGCGCGTAGCTCGCCAGGTGTGCCTCGGCGCTCGCCGCCCAGGTGAACTCCCGGGCCCGTGCCAGACCGGCCACCGCCAGCGACTCGCGCCGCTGTGCGTCGTCGAGCAGCGCGCTCATCTCGCGGGCAATCGAGTCGACGTCGGGCTGGGTGTAGGCGACAGCATCACCGCCGACTTCCGGCAGGGAGAGGCGGGGGGTCGTCAGTACCGGTGCGCCGCAGGCCATCGCCTCCAGCACCGGCAGCCCGAAACCCTCGCCGTGGGACGGGTAGGCGACCAGCGACGCCCCGCCCAGGTAGCCGGGAAGGTCGGAGAAGCGCAGGTAGCCGGGACGAACGACCTTCAGGTTGGACGGGACCGAGGCGACCGCGGCATCCACGTCGTCGTCCCAGCCCGAGCCGCCGGCGAGCACCAGTGCGGGCGGGTCCGCCCGGTCGTGCACGGCCTCGGCCCAGCCGCGGATCAGGTTCGGCACGTTCTTGCGGGGTTCGAGCATCCCGAGGAACGCGACGTAACGGCTCTCACCCAGACCGAGCCGCAGCCGGACCCTGCGCTTGTCCTCGTCGGTGGGCGGGTGGAAGGTCGCGGTCTCCACCCCGTGATAGGCGACGTCGGTCGTGGTCGAGTCCCCGTCGAGGACCCGGACGAGCTCGTCACGGGTGGCCTTGGACGGAACGATGATCCGGTTGGCCTTGCGCACGGCGGTGCGCATCGCCGACCGGAAGAACGTTCCCTTTACGGCGGTGTGCATCTCCGGCTCTGTGAAGAACGTGACATCGTGGATGGTCACGCATACGGGCTGGGAGGTACGCAGCGGCATCGTGTAGTGCGGCGAATGGATGACCTGCGCACCGACCTGGTAGGCGACCAGCGGCAGCCCGGTCTGTTCCCAGGCCAGGCGTGCGGGCCGGTGGGCGATCGCCGCCGGCCCCGCCACCACGTTGGTGTGCGGGGCTATCCGGCCGTACCGCTCGTAGTCTGATCGTTGACAGACCAACGCGAGGTCGGCGCCAGCCGCATCCAAGGCCGCCACCAGCCCGTCGACATAACGACCGACGCCACCGCGATCAGCTGGGACCGCAGTGGCGTCGACGAGCACCCGGGGAGACACGGCGCTCCTTCCGACTGGCGGCATGTTACTTACCGCTAGGTTCTTTGAGGCCACCGACGCCGCGTGAAGCGACCCCGACGGATCGCCTCTGATCCGTCCGGCCCTGCCGATCACATCGACTGCGGCCCGCAGGCAAGCCTACGCCCGCGCCCGATCCCCGAGGGTCACCCCGTCGAGAACTCCCGGGAGCCGGTAAGTCGACGGTAAAGGGACCAGACCGATTCCGCTGCCCCGTTCCAGGTAAATGCCGCCGCTCTCGCTCGTCCGTCCGTGCCCAGTCGGCGACGCAACGCCTCGTCGCCGACAACGGACGCGGTGGCGCGGGCCAGCGCCGCCGCGTCGCCCACCGCCACGGTCACGATCGCGGGTCCGCCGACCTCGACAAACGCGGGAATGTCGGAGGCGATCACGGGGACGCCGTGGGCCATCGCCTCGACGAGCGGCAGCCCGAAACCCTCCGAGCGGCTCGGCGCGAGCAGCGCGGTCGCCCGTGACAGCACGACGGCGAGGTCGGCGTCGTGCAGGCGCCCGAGCAGCCGCAGCCGGGTGGGGTCGAGACCGAGGCGGGCGGCCTCGACCCGCAGGTCCAGCCCGCCCCAGCCCGGCGAGCCGACATGTACCAGCGGCAGGTCGGGCGCGGCCGGGTCGCGCAGCGCGGCGAGCACCGTGTCCAGGCCCTTGCGCGGCTCCAGGGTGGCAAGGGTGAGCAGATATCCGCCGTCGGGGAGGCCGAGACGCCCGGCGCGGGCGGCGGCGTCCGCCGGGACCTGCCCGACCGCCTCGCTCACCCCCTCACCGATGATGTGCAGCCGGTCGGCCGGGATCGGCAGATGCGCCCGGATGCCGGCGGCGACGGCCCTGGTGGGGACGATCACGGCGTCGGCGTGGCGGGCCGCCCGGACGCCCATCCGCCGGTGCCAGCGGGCACCGTGCGGGGTGAGGGTGTGCGCATGGGTCCACGGCACGGCGTCGTGGATCGTGACGACCAGCGGCACCCCGGGCCGCCGGGGCGGGACGAGCAGGGTGGGAGCGTGGACGATGTCCACGCCGGTCGGCGCCGGGCCGTGGCCGCGCTGCCAGGCGGCGGCAAGACCCCGGCGGGGAAGCGGCAGCCGGATGGGACCGAGGACGCCCGGCACGGCCGCTCCGGCCATGTCGGCCTCCGGACGCCAGGCGCACCAGCTGACGACGGCCTCGCCCGGCCTCGCCGTCCGGACGAGCGCGGCGGCGAGCTCCGCCGCATACCGCCCGGTCCCGCCGGGCACCGACGCCAGCATCTGGTCGACGAGGAATCCAACACGCACGGAGGAGCATTTTCCCGGCACACCACCAGCCCCCTGACGGCCGGTGCCGTAGTGGATGGCCTCGTGGCGGACGGCCCCGTGGTGGACGCTCCCCTGGCTGACGGTCCTGTCGCGGCCGGTCCTGTGGCGGACGGTCACGGCTGCCGCTTGCGGGCGTGGATCAGCACCACACTGCCGTGGCCGTCGGGGTTGCGCCGGTCGGAACGGGCGACGATCGGTGACAGCGGAGCCGCCGCGTTCCAGCCGGCCCGCCCGCCCTTGGCCGACAGCGTCAGGTAAAGCCGCTCGGCCCGCCGCGAGCGGAACATGTAGGTTTGGCGCACGACCGTCAGACCGCGCTCGTCCAGCAGCTTCACCAAGTGGTCGCCGGTGTAGGTCTGTTTGACGTGATACCGCTCCCGGTGCCGGGCGAACAGGTCCGGCCACTGGTCGGCGCGGGTGAGGGCGTCCGCGGACATGACGAGGTCCCCGCCCGGTCTGAGCACCCGGGCCATCTCCGCGAGCGCGGACGGGCCGTCGTCGAAGTGCTCGATCGCACAGACCGACATCACCACGTCGAAGGATCCCTCCGCGAACGGCAGGGCCAGGGCGTCCCCCTCGACGAGCGCGGGACGCCCATGCAGCCGGCGGCCGAACTCCAGCTTGCCGCGGGCGAGGTCGAGGCAGACCGCCCGAGCTCCCCGGCGCACCGCCCGGCCGGCCCAGTACCCGTCGCCGCCGGCGACGTCCAGGACGGTCCGCCCGGCCAGTTCACCCGCCCACGCCAGCAGCGTGCCGGCCTCGCGGCGGCGCATGACATGCACCTGGTGGCCGGCATAGGCCAGCGCCTGGTCACGCAACGGGCCCACCGGCGAGCCCTTCGGAGCCACCCGCGTCATGGGCGACAGTCTGCCCCGGCCCGGACACGGCCGCCGTACCGCCCCCGGTGGACCCGCCCGCCAGGTCGCCCCCGCGATGCCAGGTGAACAGCACAGACGCCAGGTGAACAGCACAACGGTCTCGTGCGCACCGACAGGACACAGAAGATCGACTTCATCCTGTCGAACTTCCTCAATGCCAGCACCGACAAAACGATCATGTACGGTCCGCCGGAGGAAAATCCGGCCTCAGGACTGCCGGGTGGGCCATATCAGCCCTCAGCGCGACCGGACCGCTTACCGATTGTGGGACGTTTGCAGAATCATGATGTTCGTGTCGAGCAGTCCCTGCGCATGGTCACCGGCCATAGGGGTCGTCCGGTTCCTGATCGGCCGTGGCGTCCTGGTCAGCCCGAAAAGCGTCCAGGGAGATGTCGGGGGCGCTGCGGGACATCGCCGCGAACTCGCTGCGCGGGACGAACCGCCTGCGTCGCCACAACGGGATCAGTTCACCGATCCGATGTCCGTCGCGGGTGACCGTGAATGCCTGGCCACCCTGAACCGCGTCCATGATCTCCCTGGACCTGTTGCGCAGGTCACGCTGGATGATCTCTGGCTGCGCGCTCGTACCACTCACGATATCCCGCTGGCGCCACAAGGTGCTACCAGGTAGCACACAATGCCGCGGACACCAGCCCAGCCCCCATCCGCTGCCGTGATTGTGTTGCTGATCATGGGTCTCCTCGCCGGCCGGCGATCCTCGGGGCGTGCCTGGTCATGAGAACCGAGGTAAAGGACGCGGTCGCGGCACCGAGCTCGGCATCGAAGCGGACGATGGCACTCGACGCCTCATCGGCCAGCGCCGTGGCAGCGGCGGGGATCAGCGGTGTCCGGTCAGCGATGGCAAGCACGAGCGCGGCCCGGTACGGGCCGGCGTGACGCCGCCGCGCACGTGCCGAGACCAGTTCCTCGGGGATCTCCGAAACCCAGCCGCACTCCTCCCACCCGAGGCTTGGCCAGTTGTCACCGACACGGTCTGCGCCAGCGTTGCCACCGGGTCGCTGGTGATGCTGATCTGACACCACAGTTCGACCGTACGGTCAGATAGGAGCTAAGTGAAACTAAGGACACCCCTTGGAGTCAGATACCCGCCTGGGCCGGGCCCGCCATCCCCACCTTGTCACCGAGACGGAACAGCTGGCTGCCGTCGGCGGTCCCGACATTGAACCGGTCGTGCGGGTAGAGCCTGTAGGTATCCAGCGTGCTGATGTCGCAGGAGCATCCGTGCGCAAACCGTCCCAGCGACCTGGGCGAGAGCCCCCCAGCCTGGATGCGCTGGATCGAGCTCAGCTCTCGGCCCGCGCCGAGTCCAGTCTTTGCAGGAGCTTCTTGGCGAGCGATCGGAAGTCGTGGTAGCACCGGTTGACAAGCGTCTGGGTACTGCCGAGCGCGCCGTCTGCGGTTCTCAGGTCGAACATCGGCTTGCGCGCATCGTGCGAGAGCGGCATCAGGCTCTGATAATTGCGTAGCGTTGCGATTTCATACGATCTGGGGCTTGTGTTCGCCTCCGGTTCATCCAGCACGGCCGACGCGAAGACCTGAGGAATGCGGTCGAGCCATCGCTGGTACGCCTTGACGGGGCGGTCCAAGCGCATCGTCGGCTGCATGATGACGTAACCGAGGGGAGTCATTCGCCCAGGCGGTGCATCGATCCCGGGTGGGAGGTCCGGGAGTACCTTGCCGTGCCAGGTCCTCCGCCACATCCGGAGGGTCGGTCCAAGGTTTCGCAGTCCTCGGAGGGAGAACAGATCCGCCGCCAGCGGAACGAGCACAGTGTCGGCGGCGAGCAGAGCCGCCCGATTGATTGCGCCGAGATTCGGACCGACATCGATAAGCACGACATCGGCCCTGACCTGTCGAGCGGCAACCTGAATGATCCGGTAGAACGCCGTTGTCGTCCGCAGCGCAGCGGGGTCCCCGGTGAAGCCCTTGGGCCAGGCTTCGCTCAACCGATCCTCGAAAGCGCTCAACGTCAGGTCACCGGCAAGCAACCAGAGCCCGTCCGCGATCTGTTCGGGCTCACACGGACGAATGTCCCCCATGCCTTCCATGATTGGCCTGACAGCGGCAGCGACCGTAGTAGCGCTGTCGGCGTCGCCCTGCCCGGCCGACCACGTTGACCCGTTGGACTCCCGCCAGATCAGCTCGAGTTTCTCTTCATCAAGAAAGGCTGCCGTCAGATTTGACTGGGGATCCAGGTCCACGGCAAGAACATTTTTCCCGAGCCGCTGGAGCATGTGCGCGAGGTGGTAGGTGAGGGTCGTCTTCCCCACCCCACCCTTGTTGTTGAACAGCACCACCGAGATCACGTCGCGCTCCTCAGGGTCACGGTCCACGAGGCGTCATCGACGATGAACTCAGGTTCAGGATTGCCGTTCCGGCGCAATGAAGCCCGGACACGCCCGATACCCCGGCCGAACTGGTTGACGTATCCCAGCGACTTCATCGCGGCGGCAAGTGAGGGGTTCCGATAGTCATTGACCCGGTCGAAGTTGTCTGACCGGACCTGGCCGAACGGTCCGCCGGGATTGGTCACCTCGATCCGGTCATCGAACCAGGCAACGCGGACCGGCGCGTTCGACGACTCGTAGTTGCGGTGCATGATCGCGTTCATGCACACCTCTCGGAGCGCCTCGATCGGGTAGTCCGGCCTCGGCTCCTCGCGAAACCCGCTTACCTCGATCAGTCGTGTGTGCAGGTGTCCCTTGAACAGGGTCTCCAGCCGCTCCGCCGCGTTGATGACATTGACCCGGAACTCCTGCTCATCCAAGACGACACCACTGACATCGATCTCCTCGTACCGGATGAACTGGACGTAGGCGCCGGGAATCTGCGCGCTCGGGTCCAGTCCGACGACGAGGAGACCAAGGACGGTCGGGGTGCCATCGGTGTCGGCGAGTCGCAGTGACGCCAGCTGCTGCTCGGTCGGCCGACCGTTCTCGTCCAGGACCGACGGGTCGACCGCGGAGCGTAGGTAGTCCGACCGGAAGAGACCGAGGTCGAGGTCGTCGGTGGTGCTGCCTGCGACGGGACGGACGTCGAACGGCGTCTCAAAGGAGCGCCGCCGCTCGGAGAGCACCCGCTCGTCGTCGCGGGTCGCCCTGCGGGTTGACGGTCCCGGCCGCACCCAGACGACGTTGTCGAACCGGACCGGCGGGGTGCGGGACGCACTGACGTCGATCTGGACGACCGGTTGCCCCTGATACACCGCCCGGCTCACCACCATCGAAGGCCGGTCCAGAATCCTCCCCTCGTCGCGGATGCTGGTGAGCCCGAGCAGCGCCTGATCCGAGGTGTCGACCTGCTCGACCGGCCTACCAGACTTGTCGACGCCGATGATCAGGAATCCGCGGCCCAGCCCCGGCAGATCGTTGGCCAGAGCACAGATCGCCTCGCGGATGGCGTTACGGTCCCTGATCTCCCGTTTGAACTCCAGGTTGGCAGTCTCCTGGGTGCCCAGGGTCGTCGCAAGATCTGTTCCCATGACGCCGATTTTGTCCTACCCGTCGTAGGAAGATGTTGTCAGCACGGACCGCGTTGCACCCGATGCCGCTCGTCTCGGCCCGGATCAGGGCGTGGTGCTTGCCGGATGTCGAGATCGAGGTCGAGGAACTGGAACCTGGTCGACCCGGTCGAGTGCTTCCCCCAGCGGACCATCGGATCTCGATCCTAGCCAGGGATCCGGCCGGTTCACCGAGCGGACGAGAAACGTCGTGACGGCAGCGCAGAACGAAGCCCGCGGGCAAGGACGAGATCCGCCCCGAACACCTGGTGCCGGGGCTCCTGCACGAGCCGGAGGCGCTGGCCGCGGGGTCGATCGTCACGCAGGGCATGCCACTGGAAACCGTCCGGCAGACCATGACCGCGACGCTGCGCCGGCGGCCGAGCAGGTGCCTGCCATACGCGGAGCGGGCGCGCAAGCTGCGCATGGCAGGCTGCAAGACGGGCCGGCATCTCGACGACGAACCGCTACCCGGCCCCGACCCGCGCACCGACGACGCGAGACCCCTCGTCCAACTCCACGCGGCCACCCGCCGGCAGTCCGAAGCGAAACCTCATCCGTCGCGGACAAGCTGGAGCGCGGAGTGTGATGAGTGTATCGAGGTTAAACTTTCGCCATACGTTCTCGCCGGGCGAGACACGGTGCTTGCAGTGAAGGCGGGCGTGATTCGAGAGACCGTGATGCGAGAGACCAGGTGGATGCCGGCCGGGCACCGGGCGAGTCGGGCGGCCTGACTATGCGAGCGTCGGAGCGCCCGTGGAGCGGGCGCAGCGTCGCTTCTCGTGGCTCACTCAAGATCTTCTACTCCTACGCTCACGAGGACGAGCCGATCCTGGCGAAGCTACACAAGCACCTCGCGCCACTTCGTCATGAGCAGATCGTCGCGGACTGGTATGACCGCGAGCTTCTGCCCGGGGCCGGCTGGGACTCGGAGATCAGCTCTCGCCTCGAGTCAGCGGACATAGTAATCGCTCTCCTGTCCGCGGACTTCGTCGCCTCGGAGTACGCGTATGGCCGGGAGCTGCGTAGGGCGCTTGAGCTGCACGATCGAGACAGCTTGGCGCTGGTTCCCGTGGTCGTTCGCCCATGTCGCTGGGAACACCTGCCGGTCGCGTGCCTACAGGTACTGCCTGAAGATACAAAGCCGATCACTAGCTGGGGAGAGCCGGACCGGGCATACCTAGGGCCGTTGCCTATCCGGACGTGCCCACTCTGTCGTCGCGCATCAACCCGACGACTACCGCCCACCCCCAGGCCGCACGTGCCCACCGTCAATGACGCGCTGCTAGCCCACCGTGCTCACGCAACACGGCGCGGAACACCCGAAGAGCCGGGCGTGTCACCCTCAGGCCCCTCATACCCCGCGAACATCACCCATCGTGACCAGTGCCGGGCGCCCCACAGCCAGCTATCAAGCCCAAGTCGTTGGCATTGCACCGGCAGAGCCAGCGGCCGAGCCGGAGTGAACCTTTAACCAAGCCCGGGGCGGTTCAGTTCACTTTATGGATTCTTACGATGTTTCGCGACATCAACATGTGATTCTCGCGCGCTCAACCGCACCCACCCCCCTGATGTGTATCCGATACAAACGACGGCAATCTTCTCCCCCACCCGCGGCCAATCAGAAGGAGCTATTGGCAGGTCAGAAATGAGCACACTATCAACGAATCCATCCTCGCCTGAGGATACTCTTACTCTTAATCCATAGGGCATATGATCCATAACGGAAGCCTGATCCAAATCCCATTTTTCAAGCTTGCTCATCGTATTCCCTACTCGCCACTCCATGGAAATCTTGGGAAAACGTTGAACTCACTGAAGATCTCCCTGCGAATCACATACTCAAGATGCTCTTCAGTCAACCCCTCCCATACTTCAATATTACCAGAAGCAATGTTTTTCTGCAGCCATTTAGTTGGCACGTCGGCCCCGCGGCGTAGGTCACCGCGGTGAGCTGACCAGCATCGTCATACCC
>NZ_CAAAFR010000037.1:0-27202 GCF_900634745.1 Protofrankia symbiont of Coriaria ruscifolia | reverse complement strand
CCAGCATCGTCATACCCCAGGCTGCGGGTGCCGCCGGTGGCCGCACCGGTCGTCGACGTCAGATCATCCCGGGCGTCATACCCGAACGACGAACTCCCCGCCGCATCCGACCGCGAACTCATCCGACTGCTGGCGTCATACCCGAACGACGAGCTCCCCGCCGGCCCCGCACTGCCCGTCAGCAGATCCCGATCGTTGTAGGTGAACGACTGGCTCCCCGACGGATGGCTCACCGACGTCACCCGACCGGCCAGGTCATAACCCACCGTCCGCGACGCCGACGCCGCACCACCCCCCGACCCCGACTCCGCGGTCAACCGACCCAACGCGTCAAACGTCCGACCCCGGGTCACCCCACCTGGCTCCACCAACGAGACCGGCAACCCACCGGCGTCGAAGGAGGTCTGCCAGGTCCGATCCGCGGTCGCGGGATGCGCCGCCGTGGACGGCTCGATCGTCTTCTCGACCAGACCCAGACTGTTAAACGTCGTAACCGTCGCGTTACCCCGCCCGTCGGTCAACCGGGTCCGGTTCCCCACCGCGTCATAACCGGCCGACGTCGTGACCGACGTCGACGCCGTCACCGGCTCCACCAGCGTCCGCACCCGGTCCAGCGCGTCAAACGTCCGAGTCGTCGTCCACCCGTCACCATCCGTCGACGACGTCGCATTGTCCGCCGCGTCATAGCCGACACTCGCCGACCGCAACTGGGCGTTCGACGGGGAGAACTGCGCCACCACCGTCCGCCGACCCGCCCGGTCATAGGTGACCCGGCTCGCCCGACCCAACGGATCCGTCACGCTCGCCAACCGGCCGACCAGATCATAGGTACGGGTCGTCAACTTGGTCAGCTCGTCGCGTTCCTGCACCAGCCCACCGGCCGCGTCGTACACCCCCGTCCACGCCGCCTGCGCGCCGATGTTCGCCGGACGGATCACCTTCGTGACGTTCCCGGCATCATCATGATCGGTGTAGGTGGTGAACGTCGCCTGCGGAGACCGTTCCGTCGCCGTGGCCGCCCACACCCGGTCCAGATCGTCATAGGCCGCGAACGCCCACACCCCGATCGGGCTCACCGTCGAGGTGAGGTTCCCGGCGTCGTCGTACACCCGCCGGCTCACCCCGGCCGCGGGCTGCCCGGCCACCTGCGGGTCGGTGATCGCCACCGGCCGGTTCCGCCGGTCGTACACCGTGGTCGTGGTCTGCCCGCGGGCATCCACATGGGTCAGCGGGTTGCCGTTACGGTCATACGTCCACGACTGCGTCGGCGTGACCGCGCTCCCACCCGGCGGGGTGTAGGACGGGTGGGCGACCTGGACGGTCCGCCCCAGCCGGTCGTAGCCGGTCGTGGTCACCAGCCCGCGGGCGTCCCGAGCGTGCGTGACCTCCCCGAACGTGTTGTAGCCGAGGTCGGTGGTGGGCCTGGTCGCGCTCGGCGCACCGCCGTTCTCCTCCACCTGCACCGACGGGGCCTTCACCTGGCTGACCCGCCCGGCGGCGTCCACCGTGCTGTTCGTGGTGTACGCCGGATCCGGGGAGCCGCCGGCCACATAGCCCCGCGGGTCCGCCGTCCCGGTCACGAACCCCCGCTGGTCCCGCAGCGTCGTCGTGACAAAGCTGGCCGAGCCGTCGCCGAACACCGTCTGCGACGTCGGCCGGGAGGCGTTGTCGTAGCCGACGTCCATACGTTCGGTCGCCGACGTCCCCGCCGCCCCCGCCAGCATCGACGTCACGTTGCCGTTCGCGTCGTAGCTGTAGTCGGTGGTCCGGGCCAGCCCGGACGGGTCCACCGTGGTCCGGGTCAGCCGCCGGGCCGCGTCGAACGTCCCGCCCACCGTCAGCCGGCCCCCACCGGTCACCGTCGTGATCGGGTTCCCCGCCCCGTCGAAGGTCCGGTCGACCAGCACGATGTCCCGCGCCCCCGAGGTGGACAGCGTCCCGGTGACGGTGTCCGGCGGCCGGTAGCCGACCAGGATGTCCTGCCGAGGCAGGTCGTCCAGCCAGTAGGTGAACTGCCGGGTGCGGCCCAGCGCGTCGGTCATGCTCGCCAGCCGACCCGCCGGGTCGTAGGCCCTCGACTCCACCAGCACGTCCCGCGGCGTCGAGCCGGCCACCGGGTCGTCCACGAAGTTCTTCACCGTCGTGGTCGCCAGCAGGTTCTTCGCCGTGTAGGTGAACGCGCTCACCGTCCCGACCGGGTCGGTGATGGTCGCGACGTTGCCGTTGTCGTCGTAGGTCTTAGCGGTGGTCGCGGCCTCGGGCGCGCCGGCCGCGCCGGTCGTCGACGTCAGCCGATCATCGTTGTCGTAGGCGTACGTGCTGGTCCGCGAGGCGTCCCCGCCAGTGGAGTCCGACACCACCGTCTGGGTCAGGTTCTCGTTCAGGTCGTAGCTGTTGGCCGTGACCCGGGTGTGCGTCACCCCCGAAACCGGGTTGACCACCCCCGGTTCGGTGACCTGCGCGACGCGGGACAGCTTGTCGTAGCCGATCGTGGTGGTGATCCCGGACGGGAAGGTGTCCGAGGTCTCCTTCGCCGTGACCCGCCGGCCCAGCTCGTCGGAGGTGTAGTCGTGGGTCAGCCCGACCGGGTCGACGTCACGGCGCAGATCCCCCTTGCTGTCATAGGAGAACGCTGTCACCTTCCCCCGCGGGTCGGTGGTAGACAGCAGCACGTCCCGCGGGACCGTCCCGCCACCGATCGCCGCCTCGCTGCCGGTCGCATATGCCCACGCCGTCGTCCGCCCGGACGGGAAATCCGCCGTGGCCGGGGTCGTCGTCGTCAGCAGATCCCCGAGCGGGCTGTAGGTGAACGTCGTCGCGTAGGTGGCGTCCGTCGGCGACGCCGACCGGCCGTCGCGGGCCACCGTCATCAGATCGTTGCGGGGATCCCCCGGCGCACCCAGGAAGTAGTCGTAGTACTCGGTGTTCGTCCACAACGTCCCGAACAGGTTCATCCGCACCGTCGTGCGGGCCTTGATGTTCCCGCGGTCGTCGGTCTGCAACGTCAGGACGTTGCCGTTCTCGTCGGTGACCTGCGCCAGAAAACCCCGGTCGTTGTAGGCGAACCGGCGATCCCCCAGCGAATCCCGATGCGAGATCAGCTGCCCGAGGTCGTACTCCCAGTCCTCGGCGTGCCCCCGCGGGTCGGTCACCCGCACCGTCGTCGTCGGCGACGTACTCGTCACCGTAAACGTGGTCCGCTTGGCCAGGCCGTCCTCGCGCCAGGCCACCGTCCCGTCGAGGTTGTAGCCGATGGTCTCGGCGATGTTCCCCCGCGGCAGCACGGTCTGCCCCAACAAACCGTTGAACGCATACGCGTACGTCGTCGGCGTCGCCGACCGCGGCGAGACCACGCTCGTCAGATTGCTGCCGGTGTAACCGTACGACCACACCAGCGGCCCGCCGTGCGCCGCCACCGTGGCTGTCGCCACCTGGCTGACATGACTCCCCGACCAGGTGAACGTCAACGCCCGGTTCGCCGTGACGTTCAGCGCCTGGGTCAGCCGGCTGGTGCCGTCGTAGGTCAGCTGCAGCGCCCGGCCCGCCACGTCCGTCACCCGGGTCAGCCGGCCGTCGGAGCGGAACGCCGACACCGTCCCGGACTTGTCCGCCAGCACCGCCGCCGCGGTGAGCACGATGTCGTCGAGCCGGCCCGAGCCGGTCCCCTCCGTATACGGGCCAGCCTGCGTCCCGAACATCACCGCCGGGTCGGACACCGACATGATCTGCGTGCCGTTGCGCAGCACCGTGATCGACGGACCGTTCGTCACCACCGTCAACGTGTCCGAGGTGGTGCAGCACGAACTCGACGCGTCCGCGACCGTCGTCTCGACCCCGTTGACCCGTTTGATCAGCCGCCACTTGCTCGACGACGGCACCGCCACCAGCCGCCAGTAGTTCGCCGTATCCGCGACCCGGAACGCCAGGCCCATGTTCGCCTGCGTCACCGGCTCGGTGAAACTGAACGAGCCGTCCGCCGCCGCCGGCACCACCAGCAGATTCCGGCTCCCCGCCGCCCCGGCCAGATAGGCGCGGTTGGCGTCGACACCCCAGGTGCCGGCCAGCGCCGTCCAGGCAGAACCGCTGTCGGTCGTGCCGGCGGTGGTGGCGGAGTTGGCCCGGGTGAAGGAATCCCGATGCTGGTCGTCGAGCACAGCGAACGCGCCGATCCGGCCCGCCCCGGTCGCCAGCGCGTACACCCCCGCTTTTGTGGCCGTCTGGAACGCACCGTCGGTGGCGGTCGCCACCACCCGGTCGTTGCGGGACACCGCGATCGACGTCCCCGCCGTGGTCACCGCGAACACGTCCGACGCCGCGCAGCAGGCACTGGAGGCGGTCGCCACCGTCGTGGTCACCCCGCCGACCCGCTTGGCCAGCACCAGCTGATTCGCCGACGGCTTCGCGTACAACACCCACATGTTGTCCGCGTCCTGGACGCGGAAGGCGACCCCCACGTTGTCCTGCGCCACCGGCAGGGTGAACCGGACCGTGCCATCCGACCCGGCCGGCAGCACCGCCACGCTCCGCCCCGACCCCGCCGCGGCCAGATAGGCGTCGTTACCCGCGACACCCCAGGTGCCGGCCAGTACCTGCCAGCCCTCACCGGTGTCCGCCGTGCCCAGCGACGACGCCGAATCCGGCCCGGTGAACGACGCCACCCGCGGCGACGGTGCCCACAACGACGAGTAGTAGCCGCGCGCCGGCACGAACGAGCCGTCCGGGTTACGGCCGAACCGCGACACCCGCCCGTCCGGATAACGGACCGCGATGTTGCCCTCACCGGCGAGATCCGGCGCCGCCGCCATGTCGTACTGGGACGACCAGCCCACCCCGAACAGGCCGTCGACCGGATTGCGGTTGTTGTAGGTGCGGGTCACCCCCAATGCCGGGCCCACGCCCGCCACCGACGCGTCCGTTGTCGACGTCACATAGTTGCTCACCACCGGCGTCACGCTCGCCACCGGCGGTGCGTACGGGTCAAATCCCAGATGGCCCTCCGGGCCGGTCAGGGGAACCCGGGTGGTCAGGTGGGCCACCGACGTCGGCTGGCTGGGAAGCTGGAAATCCCCTACCCAGCCCTGCCAGTAGTAGGTCTGGTCCCAGGACAGGGCGCCCTTGGGTAGGCTCCACGTGTTCGAGCTGATCCACCCCGGTGACTCCCAGCAGGTCCCCGAGTTCGCGTCCGACCCGGTGCACAGCTTGAAGTAGTAGTTCACCCCCTGCCCGGGATAGTTGTCCGGGTCGGTCCCGGTCAGCGTCAGCGTCGGGGTCAACGAATACACCGCCGCGCCGTTCGCCGGTGCCGCCGACGTCACCTGCGGCGCCACGTTCGGCACGGTCAGGGACTGCAGGAAAGGCGGTATCCACTGATCCATGAAATAGGTGACGCCATAGTTCAGCATGTCCCAGCGCAACGTGTAACTGCCGGGCGGCAGCGGATTCACCGTGGCCAGCACGTCGACGGTCTGCCCCGGATTCACCGTCACCGGTATCTGCGTGCCATACCCGTCGTACTGGACGACGTTCGTGTTCGACGCGTCATAGACGTGGTAGGAGAGCATGTAGGTGCTGTTCGCCGGCCACGGATCCCGGCCGGTGTTCTTCACCCGGACCCATATCTTGCCCTGCTGGCTGTTCGTCAGCTGCTGCTGCCATACCGGGCTGCCCGACGGGTAGGAGTACTGCGCGCCGTACGGCGTGTAGGTGATCGACATCTGCGGGCGGTTCGCCGCGGTCGCGGTGTTGTTCGACAGGAACTTCTTCCACGCGTAGTTGTCCGTCGTACTCGCCCGCACCGACGTACCGGTGTTTACCTTCCGCCCGTGCGTCCAGTCATCCACCAACGCGGTCAGCCGCGTATCCCGGAACGTCCCCCAGTTCGCCGGGCAGGACGACGAATAGCCGTAGGCGAAACTGCTGCGCGCCACCTCCGGGCCGACCGCCGCCCCCGGCCACAGCATCGTCGTGCCGTCCCAGGACTGGTTCACCTCGTACAGGCTCACGTCCCGCGCGCTGCACGACCACGACCAGCTGTTCAGCAGCGCCACCTGCACGTCCAGCACGTTGACCTGGCTCACCGCGGCGGTGCCCTGCCAGTTGATGTACCCGTGGTTCACGTCGGCGCCACCGTTGTAGGTGCCCACGTGAATGTCGTCCAGGGTGTTGTAATGCGTATTCGGGAATGCCGAGGACACGTAGGTGTCGTCCGCCCACGCCTGCAGCACCTCCACCGACGGATCCACCCGCACCGGGAACACCCGGGCCGGATCCGCCAGCCACTGTGCATCCAGATCCACCTGCAAGGCGCTCCGACCGTCCGCCCCCGTCACCAGGGAATAACGCACACCCTCCGAATACGCCCCGCCGCCCACGTGCGGATCAATCGCGGAATCCTCCATGGATCCCCGTGGAATCACCGCCTTCACCACACCCGCGGCATCCGTGAGAGAGACCTGCTGCGACGTCGCGTCCACCGCCGCTGTCAGGCCCTCCAACGCCAACGGGAACGTCCACCGCGTCGGGGCATCCACCCCGTGCAGGACCAGCGTCTCCTTCACTCCCGACAGCGTCCCGGACAGCTCCACGTCCGACGACGGACGCACCTGCGCATATGAAGCGGTCGGCCCGTCGACGACGCTGCGCGCCGGCTGCGCACCGGCGATACCGAACGACACCGACGCACCCGCACCCACCTGCACCGCCACCAGCCGGGGATCATCAGCGGTATCCGCGACATCGACGGCATGCTCCACCGCGGCCACCCGATGCCGGCCGCCCCCCGCCGCCACCAGGTTCGTGTCGATGTCCACCCATTTGCCGCCGGCGTCGGTGAACCGCTTCGGCGCCGAATACACCCGGGTGGTGTACGTCCCGTCGGGATTGCGGAACTCGTCACTCCATGCCGTCCGCCGCTCCGGTACCTCCACCTGGCCTGGTGGCGCCGCCTGCCCCGGCAACACCCCCCACTCCACCGGCGGAGCACCCATGTCCATCGTCCGGGCCTCACCGAGCCTCGCCACACCCGCCGCCGGATCCGGCTTCGGCAGATCCACCGGACGCTCCGGCTCCCGCGGCGTCGTCGGCACCGCGCCCGCAACCGTCGGTACCTGCGCGCGCACCTGCTCCGCCGACGGCGCCACCCCCGACGCCGTCTGCGACCGCGCCGTCGGCACCTGGCTCTGCTGGCCCGCCGCGCTGCCGTTCGAACTCTGCGGCAACGCCACGTTCCGGAACGGGTTCAGCAGCGGCGCCGGCCGGTCCGCGCCGCCGGCCAGCTGCACGACCGCCAACGTGGTCAGCACCAGTAGCGGCACCAGCCCGATGGAGATGGCGGTCAACCTCCGGCGCGCAAACCGGCGGTAGACACCACGAAACATCCGCGGACGCTGGGCAGAATGCCGCCGGCCGACCATGGGCGCACTCCCAAGAACTCAGGAACCAAGGAGCCGCGTTCATGCTGGAAAACAGGCACGAAAACGGCACGACAAGAGTGGAGAACCCAGGACCCGGCAGATCGCGCCGGCACACGGCACAACCCGAAGAAGACATGGGGTGACCTGCACGCCCACATGAACGCGCAGCAAACAACAACGAAAGAAAACAACAGTGAGAGAATCAGCGGTGAGAGACGGAACGGAGCAGGCCCGCCACCATCGGCTGGGCGGATGTCACCCCGTCATGTTCACGGGGCTCACCGTGCCACACCGTCCGCCGTTGCGCCACTACTCCCGGATGCCCCACGTCGATGTTGCGCGAAATTTGTTCCCGATACATCTCGCCGACGGCAGGAAACGCCGCCCGGATCCTTATCCAAACAAAAGTCCGCCAATTCACAACAAGTAACCACGGACCGACGATCGAATGCACGACCACGCTTGGCCGCCCAACAGTTGCCCCCCGGTCGGAGGATCTGACGCGTAGTAACGGTAAGCACGTTGTTCTCGGCTGTTCGAAGCACAACGTTTCATCGCTGTCTCATAGCCGTCTCATAGCCGGCCGAGCGCGTCGCAGAGCACCGTCAGATAGCGATCCCACGCCGCGTCCACATCCGGTGGGACGACCGCGGCGCGCAGGGCGTCGAGCATGCCCGGTTCGTACAGCCGGTGCAGCGCGGCGGCCAGCGACATCGGGTCGCCCGGTGTGGCCAGCAGACCGTCCACCCCGTCCCGCACGGCCTGCGCCAGCATGCCGACAGCGGTCGCCACCACCGGCAGGCCGTACCGATGCGCAAGATCGACATTCTGGGTCGCCGTCGCCGACCGGTACGGCAGGACCACGGCGTCGGCAGCCGCGAACAGGGCTGGCACGTCGGCGGCCGGCACATAGCCGGGACGCAGGTCCACCCGCCCGGCCAGGCCGAGCTCGTCGATCATCCTGCGGGTGTCCCCGACCCCGCCCCAGAACTCCCCGGCGACCGTCAGGTGCACGTCGGGCGGGCCGGCGGCGAGCGCCCGCAGCAGGACGTCCAGGCCCTTGTACGGCCGGACCAGCCCGAAGAACAACAGCCTCCGGCCGGGAACGCCGTCCCGGTGCCGCCCGGCATTGGGCTTCAGGGGATTGGGCTTCAGGGGATTGGACTCCAGGACGGGAAGATCCACGGCGGGCGACCCGCCGCTGCCGGCGACGGCCCCGCCACCGGTCGTCCACAGGTGCGGCGCCATCGGCGCCACCGACACCGGACGGGCGGTGAGGCGGCGGGCGCGTTCGGCCTCGGCCTGCGTGTGCACGAGGACCCCCGACACCCGGCGCAGCACCGCCCGCACCAGTGGCTCGTCCAGGGCGCGCCGCTCGTGTGGCAGCACGTTGTGACACAGCGCGAGAGCAACCGGTCCATCCCCCGACGCGCGGACGGCAGGGGCACCCCTCGACCCCCGGGCGGCGGGACTGTCCTCCGCCGGCCGCGGGCCCGCCGGGACATCCCCTGGCCGCAGCCCGGCAAGACCGTTCCCCGCCGGCCGCGGGCCCGCCGGTGTACTTTCCGGCCGCGGATCCGCTGGCCGCAGACCGGCGACGCTGTTCTCCGCCGGTCGTAGGCCGGCAAGGACGCCCAGGTAGGCCGGCGCCTGGACCGGGGTGACCATGACGATGACCACGGCGTCGACGTCGGCGCGAAGCCGCCGGCCCAGCCGCAGCCACGAGTCCGGCCGTCGCCACGACAGCGGGTAGGACGTCGCCGGGAACGGTTCCGTCTCGGGATCGCCCACCCGCTGCCGGCCCGGGTAGAGCCGGGCCGGGTACTGCGCCGACCAGGACTCGACGCGGACGTCGTGTCCGCGCGCCGCGAGCCGGTGCGCGAGTTCGGTCGTGTGCTGGGCGACGCCCCCCTTGTAGGGGTGGGTCGGACCGACGATCGCGATCCGCGCCCGCGACCCGGCACGCGCCCGGGATCGGTCAGTGGTCACCGGGGGATCAGTTGTCACCGGGGGATCAGTTGTCACTGCGGGAACGGGCCACGAGATCGCCGATCAGGGCGAGCACGACGATCTGGAAACCGACGAGAATCGCCAGCAGCGTGGACGTGGTGACCCGCAGGTCGTAACGAACCAGGTCGACGACAAGCTTCACGAAACCCAACCCCATGATCCACAATGCGATCGGCATCAACACTCTTATCGGGTCGAAGTACATCACCATCCGGAGCACCTGCAGGATGTAGCGGCGCGCGTCGCGGAACGGATGGAACTTGCTCTTGCCCGAGCGTTTCGCGTAGTCGATCGGGATGTAGTCGACGGGATGCTGGTTCGACAGGAACGCCATCGTGATCGTCGTCACGCAGGAGAACCCGGGCGGCAACAACCGCAGGTAGGGCAGGGAGACATCCCGCCGGAACGCCCGCAGCCCCGAGTTCAGGTCCGGGATCTTCATACCGGACAGCCGCTGCGCGATCATCCGGATGAACCATTTGGCCGGCACCCGCGCCCACTTGTGCGTACCTTCCTCGGTGGTGCGCGCGCCCACGACCTGGTCGACGTCGGGATGGGCGTCGAGATGGCGGACGAACTCCGGGATCCGCTCGTTCGGGTAGGTCATGTCCGCATCGGTCCAGACCACGATCGTCCCGCGGGCGTCCTGCGTGCCGATCCGGCGTGCGGTGCCCGACCCACCGTTGCGGCGGAACGAAATCAACCTCATTTTCGGGAACTGGTGCATCACACCGCGCAGCAACGCCAGCGTGTTGTCGGTCGACTTGTCGTCAATGACCAGCAGTTCGTAGCTGTAGCCGCTGGCGTCCATTGCGGCGGTGATCCGCTCCAGTTCGCGGACAATGTGATCCTGCTCGTTGTAGCAGGGAAGAACGACCGTTACGTAGGGCGCGGCGGGTATCTCCGCCACCGATCCGACCCCGGTCTGTTGCCGGTTCAGGACGGGTGCGCCGGAGCTGACAGATGCGCGTACAACGCTGGCACTCACGTCGATGTGGCTCCTGATTTCCGTCCGGGAACTGCGAGTTCACCCGAGTTCACCGGTGCCGCCGGGTTGTGGCCGGAGCAGCCGGGCCGGTCGGGTCGAGTGATCACAACCTCCTCTGCGCGCGTCCTGGTGCCCCCGTCCGAATGCCAGGGTTACACGGCGCTAATACCAGCCGGTCATGGAGGTCCCGCGACGCTGTGGCCCACCCGTCCGACCTCACCAGCCGACTGACAGCGCAGGTGACTAGGATTTCCGGCCATGGGCGGGCTCATCGAGCATCTCGGCAGTCAGGTCAACCGGCTCGACCGGCAGTTCGTCAACGATCTACGCGAGTACGCCCGCCACGTCCGGGCGCTGCGGGCCGGGCGAGAGGCGTCGGCACGGTCCTTCGTGGCCGGGTTGCGCTATCCGTTGGCGTACCAGCAGCCCATCTGGATCGGTTCACCCACCGTGCTCGAAGGTCGCGAGCGCATCGAGTTCACCGACGGTGCGGCGCTGCGGATCGGCCTCGGCCCGTTCGGGATCTCGACACGGCGGGACACCTCCGTGCTACGGATCCACCCCGAGGGGCGCCTGCGGTGCGAGGGAGTCGCCTCCGTGCAGCGTGGCGCCCGCATCGTAGTGGACTCCGGCCTGCTGCAACTCGGCCACGGCGTCAACATCAACGGCTTCGCCAAGATCCTCGTGCGGGAACGGGTCAGTATCGGCGCCGGATGCAACATCTCCTGGAACACCCAGATTCTCGACAACGACTTCCATCCCATGACGGTGGACGGCGTCGAGCAGCCGATGAGCGCTCCCGTCGTCCTGGAGGATCGCGCCTGGATCGGTACCGGAGCCATCGTCCTGAAGGGAGTGACGATCGGTGAGGGCGCGGTCGTCGCGGCCGGCGCCGTGGTGACCCGGGACGTCCCCGCCAAGACGATCGTCGCGGGCAGCCCGGCGAAGGTGGTCGGCCCGGTCGACTCCTGGCGTTGATCCTCCGCCCTTGATCTTCCAGTTTTGATCTTCAGACGTCGCTCCTCCGGCCCGGATTTTCCGGCGTTTCCACCGGTGGGTGTTTCCGCCGACACGATCACGCCAGCGTTCGCTCCGATGACCGGAGACGACGACCGGAGAGAACGAAATCGTTCACATCACGCGCGGCCGGTGAAAAGTCACATAGTCCTACGTACGATGGCAACCATCCGTCCGCCGGAGGTTTCCAGCCCTTGCCCGCCAGAGGACCAGAGGCGGCGAGATCATGTCTTTCTCGTGCTCGGGGTTCAGAAGCCGAGCCGGGAGGTCCAGGAGGCCCGGGTCCCGGAGCCGCTCCGATGGAGGCCGCAGCCGGAACACCCTCCGCCACCGGAACGCCCTCCGCCACCGGTGCGGAGGAACCGTCCGGCAACGGCCCACCGGAGCGGTTCGGCCCTCTCCGGCTCCTGCGCCGGACGTCGGGGCACATCTGGCTGATCACCGCCGTGTTCGCGTTCCTGCTCGCCTCCTGGTCGGTACTGGTACCCCAGTACCACGCACCGGACGAACCGAACCAGGTCGACGCTGTCATGCGGCTGGTCCAGGGCGACGGCTGGCCGCGTCCGGGCAGCGCCGTGGTGACACCGGACGGGGTCGGCGCCATCAGGGCGTCACCGTTCGGTAGCCGGAACAACCCCTACGAGCTCACCGTCGCCCCGATCCCCGAACGCGACGCGCCCCCGCGCTCCCAGCGGCCGGCCTGGAAGGATCTCGCATCCCCGGGGCAGCCGTCGGGTTACGTCCAGCAGATGGTCCAGCATCCGCCGCTGTACTACTGGGTGGACGCAATGATCCTCAAAGCGATCCCGGGCGGCGGCGACACCCTTCGCTGGGACGTGACCATCGGCCTGCTGCGGATGATCAGCATCCTGCTGGTGGCGCCGCTGCCGCTGCTGGCTCACGCGGCCGCCAGATGCCTGCATCCTTCTCCGGTCGCCGCGACCGTTGCCGCGCTGACTCCCTGCGCCGTGCCGCAACTGATCCATATCGGCTCCAGCGTCAACAACGACAATCTGCTGATCGGCCTCGGCGGGCTGGTCACGGTGGCCGTCGCCCACGTGCTGCGCGGGGACACCTCAGCGCGGACCGCATGCTGGATCGGGCTGTTCGCAGGGCTTGCGCTGTTGACGAAGTCCTTCGCGGTCGTGCTGGTACCGATGATCGCCGCCGCATACGTCCGCGCGCGGCTGCGCGGCGCGCGCTCCCTGCGGCTGCCCGCCGCGCTCTGCGGTGGGTTCGGGATCGCGGCCGGCGGCTGGTGGTGGCTGATCAACATCTTTCGATGGCACACCGTCCAGCCACGCACGCCGGGTTTCCCGCTCGGCGAGTACGTCGGGCGGGACTGGACCGTCTACTGGTCATGGATGTCCGGACGGCTGCTGACCCGCTGGTGGGGTTCCATCGGCTGGTACGAGGTCGACCTTCCCCGGCCGCTGGTACTCACCGCCTCGGGCGTGCTGGGCGGCCTGGCCGCGTGGGGCATCCTGCGCGCCCGGGTCCGGGCGGACCGCACGAACCTGCTGTTCATGCTGTGGCCGACGGCCGGCCTGGTCATGCTCGTCGGCGGGCAGGCCGCCGTCCACCTTGCCGGCACCGGGTACATGACCGCGGTCTCGGGCCGATACCTGTTCACCGGCTTCGTCGGGATAGCGGTCCTCGCCGGCGCCGGGGCCGCCGCGCTGGACCGCCGCCTCGCCCGCTGGACGCCGCTTGCCGTGCTCGCCGCCGCTGCCGGCATCCAGTGGGATGCGGTGCGGCTCGTGCTCGGCCACTTCTGGCAACCCGCCGGGGGCGGGCCGGTCACGGCCCTGCACGCCATGGCCGCCTGGTCACCGTGGGCACCGCTCGACATCAAGATTGTTTTTGGGTCGACCCTGGCCCTTGCGGCCCTGGCTGCCGTGAGCGTCGCACGGATCACCCGGGTGACCGTGCTCCACCCGGGTACCGGCCACCCGGGTACCGGCACGGGGGAAACCGCGGGCCGGCGGGTATCCGGATGGTGCCCCGGGGAGTCGGACCCTCCGGACCTCAGCGGCGACCGTGCAGCAACGCCTGCACCGTCCGCACACCCCGACGGCCACCCAACCGCGCCTTGAGCGCGGCGTTCGCCAGCCGGGCCGCGTGCACGAGCTTCGGTTCGTCGGCAAGAGCGGCGCGCAGCTGCTGGGAAGTCGTGCGCTCCGCGTCCAGTGCGCGCTCGGCCTCGGCCACCGCGTCGAGCAACCGCAGTTCACTCGCGGCGCGGTCGGCCAGGGCCAGGTCCAGGCGCGCCCACTCCCGCTGCCGCCTACGAGCGGCATCGATTATCTCGTCCTGCAGGAGGAGCACGTGCAGGTACAGATCCAACCGGTTGCGTTCCAGGCGCGTCAGCAGGCTGTTACACGCCCACGGCCGGAGCATCTCGGCGACCCGTCCCGCATACGGGGCCCGGTCGTCCACGACGACGCCCAGACCGAAGATCGGCGCCGCCACGAACAGGCGCAGTTCAGGGCGGGAGGCGAGGAAGTCCTCGACCGCCGTACGGACACCGTTGCCCGGCCCACCCTCCGACCGGGCCCACGCGAACGCACCCTCACCCCGGAAACCACCGGTGACCACGCCGGTGCTGTCGAGCCGGACCCCGAGGTCCCACGAGTACGGCTGCCGCGCCGCCTCCGGGATGCGCTCAGGTGTGTAGTACGAGTCACGCCGGCCGTGTGGCCAGCCCACGTCATGCATGATCAGTAGAGGGAGATGGGGGCGGCCTGCGGCCCGGACCGCGTCGGCGATCGTCTCCAGCTCACCGGTTGCCGTCGCATAGTTGTGATCGCTGTCGATCAGGTAGGCGTCCGCGGGCACGAGCCCGACCAGGGCCTGCGGGCTGTAACCGCGCACCACGTCAACCTCAAGCCCGTCCCCCGGCTCGGGCACCACACCCGGGTCGGGGTCGACGACCAGCAGCTTCCCACCGCCTCGCCCGCGCAGCAGGTCAACGAGCAGGGACGTGGCGGCGCCGCTCTCCGAGCCGATCTCGGCAACGCTGCGGACGTCGGCGGCTTCGAGCAGCGGCACCCAGATCTCCCGCAGCTCCGCGAGGGAGTGCAGAAGCAGCGGCTGCAGCGTGTCGTTGATGGTCGACTCGACCGCGTAAACGTCGGGGCCGCCGCTCCCGCCCGCAGCATCCTCCCCGTGGTCGCCGGCGGCGACGTCCTCGTGCCCGGCGGCGGCATCCGGTCCGGTCCACGACACCCGGGTGGCGACCGCGCTGCCACCCTCCCGGTCGTTGCGCGCGGCAGCATCATGGTCGGCGGGCGGCCCAGCGAACCACCGCGAACTCGGCGGCGCCCCGGCTACCCCGGTTGATCCGGCGGCGCCGGATGGACCGGCCGACTCGGCGGTGCCAGCTGACTCGGCTGTATCGGCGGCGCCGGGTGGACCGGCCGACTCGGCGGTGCCAGCCGACTCGGCGACGCCGGCGGTGTCACGATACGGACCCTGGACGCCCTCGCCGGCGTCCACGGCACCCTGGTTACCGGTATCCGACGTCGACGTGCCCGCCTCCGGCTGCTCACCAGCGCTGCCGCGAGGCCCGCCGTCCCCGACGGAGCCAGGCTCAACCGTCTCGCTCACGGCGACATCGTTCACGGCGCCCCCGCCCACAGCTGCATCACCCACAGCGACCCCGTCCACATTGTCCACGACGACCGCACAATCGCGATCGACCGATTCTCCCTCAGAGTCTCTTTGGGGCCTCCAACGGCGCGAAAGGGTCACCGTCGCACCACCTCCGGCCCCAGTGTCTCTTCGGGGCCTCCAGCGGCGCGAAAGGGCCACCGTCGCACCACCTCCGGCTCCAGCATCCCTCCGGAACCCTTCGGCGGCGCGGGAGAGGCACGATCGCGCCATCTTTGACCCAATGTCTCTCGGGGCCTCCGGCGGCACGGGAAAAACATGATCGCGTCACCTTTGGCCCGCTGAGGAACGGGTTCAGAACCGGTCTTCCAGTTCACGCCGCAGTCGACGGACGGCCCGGCGTGACAACGGCGTGCTCTCGGCGGTCGGGATCGCCAACGGGTCGGAACGGATCCCGAGCCATCCGAAGGCGATCTCGACGTCGATGGTGTAAGTGGCCGTCAGATGCGCCTGCGCCACCGGGTCGAGCACGTAGATGAACTGCGGATCGTCACCGAGAATCTCGACCAGGTTCGGCTGCAGGGCCCGAGCCCCGACCAGGTGCAGCTGCGCCTCGTCCAGGACCGAAGTGATCGTTACCGAGTAGGGTTCGACCACGTTGTTGAGGTGGAAGGACAGCTTCAACCAGTCCAGCCGCATCAGACCGCGCCGGCCGGCCGGGTCGATGCGCACCCGGCGGACACCGATCCCGTCGATCCGCAGGCGCACCAGCGACAGCCCGTCCCGCCCGGATCGGGTGACCGCGGACTCCTTCGGGCCGCTGGCGAAGTCGGCCCCGGTGTCGACGTAGACCTCGACGGGTCCGGCGGCGGCCTCCGGGGAGACCTCCAGCGCCGAGATCCCGGCGCCCGCGGCCAACCCGCTGACGACCGCAAGGGACCGGTTCGCCACCGCCGCCACCCCTGCCGGCCAGTAGAGCTCCTGCATCGGGATCTTCTCGAGATCGACCGGGGTCAGATACGGCATCCTGCGCAGCAGATCGGCGGGCAGGAGTCCCTCCGAAGTTTCGGAGCCGAAGTTGTCGTCATGCGACCACATCCCGAACGCGAACGCCTCCTGGGGGGTCGGCCGGGTCACGAACCGCGTGAGGGTGCGCAGGGCCGCCAGCCGTGCCCCGTCCGACACCAGGGACGGCATCGGCGTCTCGCAGCGGTGGTAACGCAACCATTCCCGCTGGTAGGCAAGTACCCCGTCCTGAACGGCGGCGCGCTGCGCGACCTGCGTCCGGGAGGTGTGGTCGGCACCGAGAACGGGGTTGAGATCCTCGTCGAAGCCGATCAGTGAGCCGACGTCGGGCATGCACAGCTGCTCGAGCACTTCGGGGCTGCGCATCACCGGAGCGAACAGCGCCTCCGGTTCGCCACCGGAGGCGACGTAGCCTTCCAGGCGCAATCCGGAGAGGCGATGCACCTGGGCGCCGGCGTTGGTCGCCAGATACAGGCCGACGATCTCCACCTCACGACCGGAGGCCACCAGCAGCCGGTGCAGCAGACCCTGGATGGTGCCACCCCAGCCCAGGTCGACGATGACAACCGTGTCCGCCTCGCCGAGCTGGGCGTCGAGGTAGCGCAGGTAACGTTCACGCAAGCGGCTCGCGGTCGTCACGATCTCGCCGCGGAGCCGCTCGTCGTTGCACAGCGCCTGGAGGGTCTCCTCGCGCAGGCCCGGGACGTCCAGACGCCTGCCGGCGAGCGCCGAGAGCCCGGCCACCTCCTCCACGCCCACCCCGAGCTGGCGCAGCAGCTGCCCGACGCTGGGGGCGTGCCGCCGCGTCAGGAAGCCGCGCAACTCCTCGGGGCTGCCCTCGAAGACGTTGGCCAGCGCGCACACCTGCCGGGAGGCCCACAGCGGGGACGTCTTGATCCCGCGGTCGTGCCCGGGCTCCTCCAGCACGCGGGCGAGGAACAACCCCTCGCGCATGAGGCAGTGGACCCGGTCGACCCCGTAAGCCGCGGCCCGTTCGGCGACCCACTCGCCGAATCCGGTGAACACCGGGCCGAACACGGTCGCGCCGGTCTCCCAGTGGCGTCGCAGACCCGATGGGACCGCGGCCGCGTCGGTCCGGTGCAGGGTCCGGGCCCGGATCGCGGTCACCCCGTAGTCGCCGTGCACCGGGTCGACGGGAGTGTCGGAGGTGGGTCGGGACCGTAGCCCTTCCAGGTCCAGCGTCGTCTCCAGCCCACCGGTGTACTTGGGGTAGTGGACGGCGAGGATCCCGTGCTCGCGGGCGCCCTCGACGTCGGCAACCGGATTGTCACCGAGGTGGATGACCCGGGACGCCGCCACACCGGCTGCGGTGAGCACGTGGGAGAACAGGCCGTTGCTCTTGTTCACCCCGGCGTCGCTGGAGGTGAGCACCTGGGTGAACCTGATGTCGGCAAGCTCCGGACGGCGCAGCAGCAGGCGCAGCTGGTCCGGGGAGAAGTAGGTGTCGGAGACCAGGTAGACGGGCCGGCCGAGCTTGGTGATGGCCAGTTCGGCCAGTTCGGCCACGGCCAGGTCCGCCCGGCAGATGTCCCGCTCGAGGGTGACCTCCATGGCGACGAGATCATCGATGGTGCCGCTGTTCGGCAGCGCCGCCGCGAGCACCGACCAGATCTCGTCCAGGCGAGCCTCCGGTGTGCCGCGCCCGGCCTGGCTGCGCTCGCGTGCCCTGGTCTCGGCATGCACCCGGAGCTGGGCGAACTGCGCGGGAGACACCGACGGCGGCAGCAGTCCGGCCGTGGCCAACCGATGCCCGAGCAGCAGGAAGGCGTGGGTGGGCTCGGGAACGAGCCGCAGCAGCAACGTGTCGAACACGTCCAGAGTCAGCACCTCGGCCCCTCCGGACTCCAGCTGGGACCAGACCTCACGGATCCGGACGTCGGTGAACACGGGCGTCCTCCACAGGCAGCCAGCGCGGCCACCTCCGACGGGCCGGCTGGTATCCGGGTCAAGCTGGACGGCGACCGGCCGGAGCTGAATGAACGGCCCGATACTATGAATCGGCTCTGCAGCTCCAGTCACCGGAGTACCCAAGTCCGGTCACCGGAGTACCCAAGCCGGCCCCGTGTCGCCCCGACGCGGTGTGCTCCGGTCCGTGCGATCAGGTGTTCTCGGTAGCGTCGGACCCGTTTCCCACTCGGTACAGCTCACGGAAGGTTGTCGGTGTCGAACCTGATTGATCAGCGCTCCACGCCGGCGGCCCGGCCGGAGACGCGGCAACGGATCCACGACGACGAGCAGGGTCCGGAGTCGCGGAGGCTCGCTCGCCGCAGCCACGCCCAGACCCGGGTCCGCTGGGAGCTGCTGCGCAACCTGATCCGCAAGGATCTTAAGATCAAATACAAGGGGTCGACCCTCGGGTTCGCCTGGTCACTGGCAAACCCGCTGCTGCTGCTCGCCGTGTACACCCTCGTGTTCCAGGTCATCATGAGCGCCGGGGTGCCGCGCTTCGGCGTCTATCTGATGTCCGGCCTGCTGATCTGGAACGCGTTCTCCGCCAGCGCGTCCGCGGCCAGCGGCAGCGTGGTCTTCAACGCGAACCTCGTGAAGAAGGTCCGCTTTCCGCTGCCGGTGCTGCCGCTTTCCGCCGTGGGATTCGCCGTCGTCCACTTCGTCCTGCAGCTCGCCGTGCTCTTCGTGGTGGTCGCGGCGCTGGGTTACAGCTTCGTAGGTCTCCAGTTGTTCCTGCTGGTACCGGCCTTCGCGGTGGCGATGACCTTCACGGTGGGTCTGTCCATGCTCGTGTCGGGTCTCAACGTCCGGTATCGCGACACCGAGCACCTGCTGGAGGTGGCGCTGCTCGCGTGGTTCTGGCTCAACCCGATCGTGTATCCGGTCGGACTGATCCGCAAACTGCTGCACGAGTGGACGTGGATCTACTTCCTGAATCCGATGGCAACGGTCATCGCGACCTTCCAGCGGGCGATCTACAAAGGGCCCACTGTCAATCCCACAACCGGGCAGGGAATCCTGGCCGACCCCGGATATCTCTTCTACCTTGAGCACCTTGCCATCGCGGGCGCGATGTCGCTGGGCCTGCTCTGGCTGGGAACACACGTGTTCCGCCGCATGCAGGCCGACTTCGCCGAGGATCTCTGAACCCGGCCGAAGCAGGCGCGACGATCGTCACGATCGTGCCGGCAGAGGCAGTGAGGAAGGTTTACAGACGTGCCAGCGCAGCAGTCACCAGCCGGACCGGCCGTAACCGGCGGCACCGCGGACGTCGTGGACGCGGCGGACGCGGCGGCAGCAGCACCGCCGGAGGACCCACCGGGTGCTCCGGCGGTGATCCGGGCGACCGGCGTGGGCAAGAAGTTCATCTCTTACCATCGGCGGGCAACCAGCCTCAAGGAGCTGTTCGTCCGCCGTGGGCAGGCCAGCGGGGACGACTTCTGGGCGCTGCGCGACATCGACGTGGAGATCGGCCGCGGCCAGACCGTGGGGCTCGCGGGGGCGAACGGCTCCGGCAAGTCCACGTTGTTGAAGGTGCTGGCCGGGATCCTGCGCCCGACCCACGGTGAGATCTCGGTCAGCGGGCGGATCGCCTCCCTGCTGGAACTCGGCGCCGGTTTCAACGGCGAGCTGACCGGGCGGGACAACGTCTACCTCAACGCGTCCCTGCTCGGCCTGTCCCGTCGCGAGATCGACCGGATGTTCGACTCGATCGTCGATTTCGCCGAACTTCCCCACAAGATCGACGATGAGGTCAAGCACTACTCCTCCGGCCAGTACGTCCGGCTCGGGTTCGCCGTGGCCGTCCATGTCGACCCGGACGTCCTGCTCGTGGACGAGGTGCTGGCGGTCGGGGACGAGGCGTTCCAGAAGAAGTGCCTGGCGAAGATCGAACAGTTCCGGACGCAGGGACGCACGATCCTGTTCGTCACCCACTCCCTGGACCTGATCGAAAGCATCTGCGACCGGATCCTGGTCCTGGAATCCGGGTCGATGATCTTCGATGGCGCACCGGAGATCGGTACCCGGCTGCTGCGGCAACGCCTGGGCAGCCTGCCCTCGGACGGTCCAGTGCCCTACGACGTCGCCGCCGCCCGTCCCGTCCTGGTGACCTTCGCCCGGGATCCGGGCGGGCCGCCCCAGGTGCAGTTCGATCCGGGTGAGAAACTCACCGTCTCCCTCACCCTCGATCTCACCCAGGACGCGCCGGAACGGCTTTACCTGCACGTCTACGTTCTCGGCCAGCACGATCTGCCGATCTGGCTCATGGAGACGTCTGTCGGCGGCATACCGAGCAAACCCGGACTCTTCACCGTGGACTTCACCGTGCCGAAAATCCCCGAACTGCTGGGCGCGTTCGCGATCAGCGTGCACGTCTCCGACGCCGCCACCGGCGTCCCGATCACCAAGCGACGGTTCGACGACCTGTTCGGGATCAGCGGCCCGCAGGCCGGTGGCCTGCTCAAGGTCGACTACGAGGCGAGGACCCGCGGATGAGCGGCCCGGCCGCCACCGGCCCGACCACCGCGTCGACCAGCCCGCTGGTGACCGTCGTCATCGTCAACTGGAACGGCGCGCACCTGCTGCCGGCATGCCTGGACGGGCTGGCCAAACAGGTCACCGGCTTCGCCTTCGAGACGTGGGTGGTCGACAACGCCTCGACGGACTCCTCCAGGACCCTGCTGGCCGAGCGCTACCCGTGGGTCCGGCTCGTGCCCTCCGAGACCAACCTCGGCTTCGCCGGCGGCAACAACCTCGCGCTGCGCACGGTCACCACGCAGTACGCCGCCCTGCTCAACAACGACGCGGTGCCCGAGCCGGACTGGCTGGCCAACCTGCTGGCGCCGTTCGACGCCTCCGGCGGCGAACGCCTCGGCGCGGTCACCGGCAAAGTCGTCTTCCTCCCCCGCTTCCTGCGGCTACAGCTGTCAACCGCGACCTTCACCCCGGGCCCGCACGACTCGCGTCCGCTCGGCGTCCGGGTGTCGTCGGTGACCGTCAACGGGCGGGAGGCGTTGCGGGAGGTGCTGTGGGAGAAACTGGCCTTCGGCGCCGAAGGGGGCCCGGAGGCGCCGTTCTTCTGGACCCGCGGTGACGGCGAGCTGTGCGTCCCGGTGCCGGAGGGTGGCCCGGTCACGCTCGGCTTCACCTGGGCCGGCCAGGCACCCAAGCCGGTGACGCTGAGCTGGGACGGCGGGTCGGTCACCCTGGACGCCGGCGCCGAACCGTCCACGGTGGAGTTCGCCGTCCCGGACGGCGTGGCGCGCGTCGACGTGATCAACAACGTCGGTGGGATCGTGCTGCACGACGGTTACGGCGCCGACCGCGGCTACCAGCAGGTCGACACCGGCCAGTTCGCCCAGGCCGAAGAGGTCTTCACCGCCTGCGGCAACGGCATGGCGATCCGTACCCGGCTCGGGCACGAACTCGGCTGGTTCGACGACGATTTCTTCCTCTACTACGAGGACACGGACCTGTCCTGGCGGATCCGCGCCCACGGCTACACGATCCGGTACATACCGGATGCGGTGCTGCGGCACGTCCACTCGGCATCCAGTGTTGAATGGTCGCCGCTGTTCGTCTTCCACACCGACCGTAACCGGCTGCTGATGCTCACCAAGGACGCGAGCGCCCGGATCGCCGTGGCGGCGGTAGCCCGTTATCCACTCACGACCGTGTCGATCGCGCTCCGGACGCTGCGCCAGGCATGGGCGGCACGCTCCCGGCCCCCGCTGCGCCCGACCTGGCTGCGGCTGAAGGTCATCGCCTCCTACCTGCGGCTGCTGTCGGCCATACTGGCCCGCCGACGGATGATCTCGCGGACCGCGTCGACACGCCACCGTGAGCTGGAGAACTGGCTGGTGCAACGATGACCAGGCCGACGGCACAGCCGACCACAGCGCAGCCAGTCACAGCGCAGCCAGCCACGGCGCAGCCAGCCACGGCGCAGCCGGTCGCCGCCGAGGTCACCGCGCAGCGCCCGGCCGACACCTCGCGGGAGGTACGCAGCCAGTCGGAAGACCCGCAAGAAGCGCGGGGCCCACGGGAGGTACCCGAGCCTGCCGGGGCCGTACGGGCCGCCGTCTACAACAGGTTCTGGCATTCCATGGGTGGTGGGGAACGCCACAACGGGATGATCGCCCAGGTGCTCGCGGCCGAAGGCGTCCGGGTCGACATCCTCGGGCACTCGACGGTCGACCTGGACGCACTCGGCGACCACCTTGGACTCGACCTGTCCGGCTGCCGGTACCGCCTGCTGCCCGACCGGGGTGACGATGCCGTCGCGGAGGCCAGCGCCGGCTACGACCTGTTCGTCAACGGTTCGTACATGAGCCGGCTGGTCCCCCGTTCGAGGCACGCGGCGTACCTGTGCTTCTTCCCGACACCCGCCGATCATGACGCTGCGGCGTGGCGCAGGACCGCCATCCGCGCCTGCGGCCCGCTCCTGCGGGGCGTGCGTCCGGCGGTGGGGTACGGGACGGGCTGGTATCCACCCGAAGGCGGTCGCCGCCGGCAGTGGGTCTGGACGAACGGCGCGGGGGTTCTCTCGGTCGCGGCCGGGGGCGAACGACAGCTGCACGCCGACATCGGCCGTCCCGGGGCGTCGGGGACGGTACGGCTGCGCATCCTCGACGCGGCCGGGCAGACCCTTGCCAGCGTCGACGTCGGCAGCGCGTTCACACCGATCGCCGTGCCGCTGCCCGCCTCGTCCACCGGGACCGAGCTGGCCCTGGTCAGTGAGACGTTCACGCCCGCGGCGGCGGGCGGTCCGGGCGTGCCGGGCGCACCAGGCACGCCGGAAGGAACGGGCACGCCGGCGGGAGGCGGTACGGCCTCCCGGGACGTACGCCAACTGGGCGTGGCGGTCAGCCGGCCGCGGGTGACCGATCGGCGCGAAGGCGTCCGGGCCCGCGTGGCACTGCGTTTCCCCTGGCTGCTCGCGGACCCGCGCGACCTGGGCTACCTCGACTCCTACGACGTGGTCATGGCGAACTCGCTTTACACCCGGGACTGGATCCGCCGGCTGTGGCGGACCGACTCCGACATCCTCTACCCGCCGATCCAGGTGGCGAGCCTGACCCCGGCCGAAGAGCGGGAACGCTCGGTGCTGAGCGTGGGGCGGCTGTTCGCCCCCGGCCTGGGTCACGCGAAGCGGCAGCTGGAGATGGTGCAGTGGTTCGGTGAGCTGTACCGCTCGGGCGCGCTGCCCGGCTGGCGGATGCATGTTGTCGGTGGGTGCGAGGACTCCCAGCTCCCCTACCTGGAGAAGATCCGGGATGCCGCCCGCGACCTGCCGGTGGAGATCCACCCGAACGCCCCACGCCACGAGGTGGAACGGCTGCTGTCCACCTGTTCGGTGTTCTGGTCCGCGACCGGCTACGGGGAGGACGTCGACCGCCGGCCCTGGACGGCCGAGCACTTCGGGATGACCACGGTCGAGGCCATGGCCGGGGGGTGTGTTCCCGTGGTGATCGACCACGCGGGCCAGCGCGAGATCGTCCGGCACGGGCTCGACGGCTTCCGCTGGACCTCCCCGCAGCAGCTCGCCTCGTTCACCCGGCGCCTCGCCGCCGAGGACGGGATGCGCCGGCGGCTTGCGGCAAGCGCGATCGCCCGCGCCCAGGAGTACTCGGACGCGGCGTTCGCCACCCGCTGGCTCGACATCGCCACCCGCCACCAGTTCTACGGACGCTGACCCCGAACAGTCCCGGACAGCAGACACGGAGAGGAGCGAGGCCGATGCGGGTCATCCTGGACGGAACGCCCCTGCTCGGCCCGCGCACCGGAGTGGGCCACTACACCGGCCACCTGCTCGCCGAACTACCGCTTCTGCCCGGCCTGGACGTGGCCGCGACCGCGTTCACCTGGCGTGGGCTCGAAGGGTTCGCCCCGGCGCTGCCACCGGGTGTGCGTCCGGCCGCGCGCCGGATCCCGGCCCGGCTCATGCACGAGGCATGGGCCCGCACCGAGGTGCCGAAGCTGGAGTGGCTGACCGGCGCGGTCGACGTGGTGCACGGCACGAACTTCGTGCTGCCGCCACCGCGGCGCGCCCGCGGTGTGCTGACCATCCACGACCTTGCCTACCTCAAGCTCACGGGCACGGTCTCCACGGCGTCCGCCCGCTACCGGGAGCTGGTCCCGCGCGGCCTGCGCCGTGCCGCCGCGGTTGTCACGCCGAGCGCGGCGATCGCCGCGGAGGTCGTCGACACCTACCGGCTGGATCCGGCGATGGTGACCGTGACACCGCTCGGCGTGGACGCGGCCTGGTTCGATGCGTCCCCGCCGTCTGCGCGCTGGCTCGCCGCCCGCGGGCTTCCCGAGCGGTATCTGCTGTTCGTCGGCGCCCTCGAGCCGCGCAAGAACCTCCCGACCCTGCTGGAGGCGGTCCGCGGCCTGCACGGCGATGTCGCCGACGCACCACCGCTGCTCCTGGTCGGGCCATCCGGGTGGGGGCCGGCCCCTGACCTGTCGCGGCTGCCGGCCGGAGCGGTGGTCACCGTCGGCTACCTGGCGACGAACCAGCTCCGCAACCTGGTCGCCGGGGCCAGCGCCCTGTGTTTCCCCTCGTTCTACGAGGGGTTCGGCCTGCCCCCGTTGGAGGCGCTGGCGGCCGGGACACAGGTCGTCGCCTCCGACATCCCCGCGGTCCGGGAAGTCGTCGGCCCGCTCGCCGGCAAGAGTGTGCGGCTGGTGCCACCGATGGATGCCGACGCCTTCACCGACGCGCTGATCGGCGTGCTCAAGGAGGAGGTCGACCCCGCCCCGGGGCGCTCCCACGCTCGGACGTTCACCTGGCGGCGCACCGCCGAACACACCGCCGCCGTCTATACCTCGGTCGCCCGCTCCGACACGTAGGTGGAAACCGTTGTGATAGCAACCGGTTTCCACCTACGGCTTCCGCACCCACAGGCGGACCGGACAGCCCTGCCCTGGTCGCAGAACTCACCGGCCACACCGACTGGGTGTGGGAGCTGGTGGTGGTGCCACAGGCGGGGCACCTTCCTGCTCGCCTCTGCCGACAGAGATGGCGCGATCATCGAGTGGAAACACCCTGCTGGAGGATAATGCGGGAGCCTGTAACCCAGGGGGGGTGTCGGACCTAATACGACGACGCCCATGGAAGGACCGCCCCTGTGCCCGCCAGCTTGACCGAACGTCTGTTCGAGGAACTGTTTCGTGACCATCACCTGATGGTTCTGCGGTTCGCTCAACGCAGGCTCGGCGATGACATGGTGGCCTGGGACGTGGTGTCGGAGACGTTCCTGGTGGCCTGGCGGTCCTGGCAGCGTCGGCCTGCCACACCGCCCGAGACCCGCGCCTGGCTGTACACCATCGCGGGCAACGCGGTGCGTAACCAACAGCGAGCAGGAGTCAGAGCGGCGCGGCTCGCAGCCAAGATTTCGGTGGCCGCCCAGCGTCCCGGCATTTTGTCGACACGGGTGGGTGATATCGCGGACGAGGCCGTCGGTAAAGACGTCGCGTTGAGCGCGCTGGAGCAACTCCCCGACGGTGAGCGGGAGCTGTTGCGGCTCGTCGCCTGGGAAGGCCTTGACCTCGCAGAGCTGGCAGCCGTGCTGGCCATCTCGCCGTCCGCGGCCAAAGTACGTCTGCACCGGGCACGCCGTCGCCTGCAGAAGGCCTTGGGCGGGACCGCCGCCATGCCCGCCCCGGCCGTCCCGATACCGCCCCCGATCGAAGGAAGGCCCTGATGCGCGACTCCTCTGACCCGGCTGCTGCCGGTCGCGACATCGCAACGATCCGGGCGCTACTCGCCCCGGCCAACCCGGTGCCCGACACCGCACCGACCGAGGCGGAGCGTCAGCACGGTGAACGGGTGCTCCGGACGCTCCTGGCGACCCTCGACCAGCCGTCCGGACGGGCAGCCCGCGGCGGACTGTTCGCGCCGCGCCGTACCTATCCCCGGCCCAGAGCACTGGTCACCGCCGCCGGTCTTGTCCTGGCGATCGCTGCTCTGCTTGTCGGGGGGACGGTACTGCGGACCGGGGACAGCGCCACGGCGGCGCCGCTGCTCCCCGCGCCGCTGCTCACCGCCACGGCGGGCGACCACGCCGCGGCCGTCCGGGCGCTGACCCGCGCAGCAGAGCTGCAACGCGGATTGTCTCCGGCGGGGGTGGGCCCGGTGCTCTACGCACGCAGCCAGACGTACGGGCTTGACGTCACGGTCGCACAGCACAAGTCAACAACCGTGGCCCGCACCACGATCATTGATTTCTGGCAACGGCCGGATGGATCAAAGCGGATCCGGAAATATCTGCAGAACATCGACCGCGCCGGGGGCAACGTCGGTGGACCAGCTCCGATGGAAGACAGAATCAACCGGATGGGTCAGGGGGAATTTCCCCTCGGACCACCGGATCACGATCCTTCAAAGAGTCCCACCGATGCTACACAGCTCCGCACCCTCCTGAGCTCCCGTAACGCAGCCGCGGGCCATCCAGGTGACCTTGGCATCGTATTGGACGTGATTTCCTTGCTCTCCTCCGGTCTCACCAGTCCGCAGCAGAACGCCGCGATCTACGACGTCCTCGCGCAAATCCCGACGGTCTTCGACGCCGGAGCCATCCGCGACCGGGCCGGACGCCCCGGCCACGCTATTGGCGTCGTGGCTTCCGACCACACCAGTCTCGTCGTGGGTACTCAATATGTGATCTTCTCCGACACCGGTGCGCCACTGACGATCGAAATGGTTGACACTCCCAACGCCCCGCCCGGCCTGCACCTACCCCCGGGCCCCACCATCGCGAGATACACCCAGATCATCACGGCCAGCCGTGTTCACACCGTCGGCGATACTCACTGAAGATCCCAGCCTGGATCGGAATACCTGGGCGGCCACACCCGCACGAAGAAAAAGCCCTGGCTACGGCGACCGCTTCTCAACGAGCTGCCGTAGCCAGGGTCCTTTAGAGTCCGTCGGGGGTCTGTATCCAGCGCATTACTGCAGAGAGCGCCCCTGGGGCGAGCGGAGTCCCTGAGGACAAACGACGGATGTGGAGCGTGGCGTGCCTGCGTTCGAACCGGTTAGACGCCCGGACATGCTAGGGTGTGTTTGGAAAGTCGGTCATCGGAGCCATTCGTTGATCGCGGCGATGGTGACGGTAGCTCCGTAGCGGACAGCGAGCTTGTCGTAGCGGGTTGCGACGGT
>NZ_CAAAFR010000036.1:124644-183958 GCF_900634745.1 Protofrankia symbiont of Coriaria ruscifolia | reverse complement strand
CCGGTGGCGTTTAAGCCGGTTGATCCCGCACTCCACGGCGTGCCGCTGTTGGTAGCTGTTGGGGTCGAAGGAGGGTGGCCGGCCGCCGCGGGCACCGCGTTTCGTGCGGTTCGCGGCCTGGTCGGCCTTCTCCGGGATGGTGCACCGGATCCCGCGCCGTCGCAGGTAGGCACGGTTGGCCTTCGAGCTGTACGCCTTGTCCGCGAGCACATGGTCGGGGCGGGTCCGGGGCCGTCCCCGCCCGGCGCGAGGTACCCGGATACCGGCCAGCACCGGCTGGAACTGGGGACTGTCCCCGCGCTGCCCGGCGGTGACGACCAGCGACAGCGGCTTCCGACCCTGCTCGCAGGCCAGGTGCACCTTGGTAGTCAGACCGCCGCGGGAGCGTCCACGGGCGTGGTCGGCCGGCTCGCTGGCGACCCGCTCGGGCCCTGCTTCTGCAGAGCCCTTTTTTGGACGCCCCGGCAGCGTGCTGGTGGGCGCGGGCGACGGTGGAGTCCACCGACACCTCCCAGGTAATCAACCCGGCCGCGTCCGCCCGTGTCTGGAGCGCGGTCAGGATCGCCGTCCAGGTACCGTCACGCTGCCAGTCCCGGCACAGCCCGTACACAGTGCGCCAGTGCCCGTAGCGGGTGGGGATGTCCCGCCACGGCGCTCCGGTTCTCGTCCGCCACCGGATCCCGTTGATCAGCTGCCGTTTCGTCCAGATCGGCGGCCGGCCAGGCTTCTTCTTCTCGGTTGGTAGCAGTGGCTCCAGGATCGTCCACTGCTCGTTCGTCAGGTCACCCCGCGCCATACAGTGATCGTATGGCTGTTCGGTCACAAAACCAGATCAAGGTGGGATCACACGCCCCCACTTTTCAAACACACCCTAGCGGCGCACCGCCGAACACACCGCCGTCGTCTACGCCTCGGTCACCTGACCCGACCCGCAGGTGGAAACCGTTGTGATATCGCCCCACTTCGTGGGTCTCGCAGGTCACAGGCGTGCCGTTTGTAGTTGATCTCATCGTTTCGCCGTAATCGATCTCCTGGCGGGCGGTTCCCGGATCGAACGCCGGACGGCAGCGACCCGGGGTCGGTGAGCCAACAGCAACCCCGGGTCTTGATCCCCAACCCTGCGGACACAGAAATCAAAGACCCATGGACACGATCTCAAACAGTGGATCGTCACCTCCCGAGACGCCAGGGCCAGACGCTCCAGCACACTGCCATCCATGAGCAGCGCCCCCACATCTCGGAGTGATACCACACCACCGGTCGAAGCCGAGTCCGACCGCTGGCTGACCCGCGGGGTGGCCGGCATCGGGACCGCGAGCCTGCTCGCCGATGTCGGCCACGAGATCCCCACCGCACTGCTACCGAGCCTGCTCACCAGCACCCTCGGCGCGCCAGCCGCTGCGCTCGGGCTGATCGAGGGTGTCTCCGACGGGCTGGCCGGCACCGCCCGGCTGGTCGGCGGGGCACTTGCCGACGACCCCGGCCGCCGTCGGCGGGTCGCGGTCGGCGGTTACACCAGCACCGCGGCGCTGGCGGCTCTGACCGGTACGGCCACCTCGGTCTGGCAGGTCGGTGTCCTGCGTGCCGGAGCCTGGGCCGCCCGCGGTGTGCGGGTACCGGCGCGTAACGCCCTGCTTGCTGACGTGGTCGCCCCGGCAGCCTACGGCCGGGCCTACGGCTTCGAGCGCATGATGGATAACCTCGGTGCGATCTTCGGCCCGTTGCTCACCCTCGGGCTGGTCGCCGCGCTCGGTGTCCGCTGGGCGATCGGGCTGTCTGTCATACCGGGCCTGCTCGCTGCCGCCGCGATCGTCTACGCCATCCGGCATGCCCCGAAAGCCGAGGTCCGTCAGCATGTTCCGCTGCGTATTCGTGTCCGCCCGGTTCTGCGCGCCGGTCTCGGCCCGCTGATGGGCGCGGTCGCCGCCTTCGAACTGGGCAACGTCGCCGCGACCCTGCTCATCCTGCGCGCCACCGACCTGCTGCGGCCGGGCCACGGCGAGCGCACCGCTACCAGCCTCGCGCTGGCGCTCTACGTCCTCTACAACGTCGCTGCTACCGCCGCTTCGCTGCCGGCCGGACGTCTCGCCGATCGGCTCGGGGAGCACGGCGCGGTCCGGGTTCTCACCGCCGGGGTCGCGTTGTTCGCCGCCGCCTACGTCGGCTTTGCCGTCACCGGTGCCCACCTGGCCGTCCTCGCGCTCCCGTTCGTCGCGGCCGGCACGGCGATCGGCTGTGTCGAAACCGCCCAGCACACCGCCGTCGCTAGCCTCGCCCCGTCGCAGATCCGTGGATCGGCGTTCGGGCTGCTGGCCGCCATTCAGGCTGCCGGCAATGTAGCGGCCAGCGCTATTGCCGGTGCTCTGTGGTCCGCCGTCTCCGCTCAGGTGGCGTTTCTTTACCTGGCAGCTTGGATGCTGCTCGCGCTCGCTGGCCTGGTTTTCGCCCGCCGTTGGCCGGGCGTCAGTTCGCGAGCCGACGCCCACTGAATCGGCTTCAGCGTCATGACAACTACGGGAACACGGACGGCCTCGCACAGGCAGCGGGGGACGCGACGCGCCGACGCGCCAGGGCGGGTGGCGGGACCGACGCGCCGCCGAGCACGGCGCGCAGGCGTTGCGCGGCGGTCCCGCCGGGTCCCGTCCCAGAGCGCGGCGTGTGCGGCGCGGACCACGCGGCGGCCCGGAGGGCCGCCCTTGACACCGTAGAGAAAATTGGCGAAAACTCCACCTTTGGCTAAGCTAGCCGCACAAAAAGTACGGGATCGTCTGAGAAGTGCGGCAGGCGTTAGAGTTGCACCCGTGATCTCTGAGTGTAGAGGTGGAGGGTCCGTGCATGTTCGCGCTTGTCGTGCGGTTTGACCTGACCTCGGACGGAGCCGACGGCTTTGATCGCCTGGTTGCCGCGACGGTGCCGCTGATCTTGGTCCGCGAGCCCGGGACCTTACTCTACGTGACACACACCGTGGAGGGCGCGCCGCTGGCGAGGATCTTCTACGAGGTGTACGCCGACCGTACGGCGTTCGACGCGCACGAGGAGCAGGCCCACGTGAAGCGGTTTCTTGCCGAGCGTGAACAGTATCTGTCCGCCCCGGCGCGGGTCGAGTTCGTCGTACCCGGGCCGGCGAAGGGCCTTCCGGCCGGTGCGCGATGACCGAGCCTTCCACTGTTGGTGAGCGGCTGGCGTTCCACCGCAAGCGGCGAGGCCTGTCCCAGGTGGCGCTGGGGAAGCTGATCGGCCGTTCGGAGAGCTGGGTGTCGCAGGTTGAACGCGGTACCCGGACGGTGGATCGGCTATCGGTGCTGGCGCAGGTCGCCGACGCACTGAACATACCCGTCTCGGAGTTGGCACCCGACGTCCCACAGGATGCGCTCCCAGCCGAGTACAGCCCGTACATCGCCGAGCTCCGACGGGTGTTGACCGGGCATCCAGCGTTGGCGGCCGTGCTCGGCGCGGACAGCCTGTCCGCTCCGTCGGCAACGGATGTGGAGCGGCTAGCGGAGCGCGCCGGATCCGTCTGGCCGCTCGTACACGCGTCCCGCTACGCGGAAGTAGCACCGCTGCTCGCAGAGTTGATCCCCGAGTTGGAGGTGGCGGGCCGCAGCCTGCCGCCCGGCGAGCAGCGGGCGAACGTGTTCCGGACTGGGGCGACGGTGTATCAGGCCGCGGCGGCGTTACTGGCCAAGCTCGGGGACGTCGAGTCGGGCTGGATCGCCTCCGATCGGGCGCTGACGGCCGCGGAGCAGGCTGAAGAGCCGTTGCTTGTGATCGCCGCGCAGTACCGGATGGCGCACGCCCTCATGGGCCCGGCACGGCTGGCGCATGCCCGCTACACCGCACAGGCCGCGGCAGACGCCCTCGAAGATCGTCTTCTCGAGGCCCGACCGGAAGCGATCTCCTTGTGGGGCGGGCTCCATCTGACGCTTGCGATTATTGCCGCACGGGAGGGGAACCGCGGTACGGCGCGGGAGCATCTGAACAAGGCTGCGGAAGCAGCGGCACGCGTTGGTGAGGGGCGCAACGACTTCGATACGGAGTTCGGCCCGACCAACGTCCGTCTGCACGAAGTGTCGGTTGCAGTCGAGCTGGGCGACGCCGGCGATGCACTCGATCGGGCCGCGGGGATCGACAGGTCCGGGCTTTCGCCCGAACGGCGTGCGCGGTTCCTCATCGACCTTGCCCGTGCCTACGGCCAACGCCGCAGGACGGCCGACGCGGTGGCGAGTCTCCTCGAAGCCGAAGCGCTGACTCCCGAGCAGGTATGGGAGCATCCCCGCGTCCGTGAGCTGGTCGCCGATCTTCAGCACAGCGAGGGGCGCCGGGCCTCCGCAGAACTCAAGGCGTTCGCGCATCGCGTAGGCGTCCTCACCTGACGCAAGACTAGTACAGAAAGTACTAGACAGTACTTCTCGTTCCAGGTACTGTTCATCCTAGTGATCGACCGTGCTTCAGGCCCGATGTGAACGGGGATGCCGTGTCAGGGAAGCTGTTACCTGGGGTGACCCCTGTCCGCTACCGGCAGCGGACAGGAACCTGCGCCGTCCAAACGTCCGCCCAATCCGCGGCTCCAACGGACGCGATGCTGTACGCCCTGGTGGTCTACGGGCCGGACGAACTGCCGGTGGAGGTCCGTCTGCCGTTTCCCTCGGTTGCCGCCGCCGACCACCACGCGACAAGCCACGATATCGACGGACATGTGGTTCCCATAGTTTTTCCGGTCTACCCCAGATCGGGGACCTGAGCTCGGCTCTCCCTGGTTGTACCGTGCCGCCTCATCCGGGGAGAGTCGGCACAAATAGGCGCCGACTGAATGTCAGCATATTCCCGCATGCCACGGATCCGGCCGGATCTTGCAGGAGAAGGGCGCGCCCTACGATCGCCGGACAGTGATGCCAGCAGCGAGGGAATAGGGTCCCCGCCCGATCTCTCGAGCCAGGAGGAGATAACCGTGCATGAACTGATCGTCAGCCCTTTTCTGGATGATTATCTTGTGCTTCGTACGGGAAGTCCCCAGGCGTTGAAGATTCCGCGAGACAAGTACCAGCAACTTGTGCAGGCTTCTACGGCCAGCGACGTCTCACCAACATGGCTGGTCGATGCCGCGCGCCGGTCCTGGAATCCCCTACCGGACCGGACGGCAACGAACCGGAACAACGGTCGGTGATCGAAACATTTCGGTCACCGACCGTGTCATAGTAGCCAGCCGTTAGCCGTTTATGTGACCCACGGTCACAGCTTCCCCTGAGCTGATCTCCTCCGTCGGTCGGGCAGGCTGCGCCCTACCCCGGGTTCTCCCGGCCGGGCAAGGGCCGCCGGTCCAACCCTCGTCCGAGCATGGCCGTGCGACCCTTGCCCGGCTGGGAGGTTCCGGGGTAGTCCCTTGGGGTGTCCGTCCGGCGGAGGCGATCAGCGGACGTGCGCCCCTCCCCTTCCCCTCCGGACGGGAGGGCCGGGGTCTGGGGCGGAACCCCGGAAAAACCCACAGGCATACCGTCACCGCGCACACGGCCGACCAGCACATGGCGCGGCTGTCTGTCAAACGACGAAACCTTGATCGTCGCCCACAACCTCCGACACGCCGATAATCGGAGGAGGTTGTGGGAAACATCGACATCTTGCTGACCTGCACCAACATTATCGATCATGGATTTTGGCGTCGTTGTCCACAGGGCCTCGGCGGAGGTTGTGGGACGATCTTGTATCGTCGCAGGTCAGCGGGGGTGGAAACTGTGGTACTGTCCCCGCGCGGGCAAAATCCGAGTCGGATTGAAACCCCGCCGTAGTCTTCGATGCGCTCGATCTTCTGGTCCCCGCGCGGGCAAAATCCGAGTCGGATTGAAACGCCGGAGCCTCGGCGCACGCGACGGTCGCCTCGAGTCCCCGCGCGGGCAAAATCCGAGTCGGATTCAACCGATAACGGCATGATGACTACGGGTACAAGGGCGGTCCGCACAGGCAGCGGGAGATGCGACGCGCTGACGCGCCAGGGCGGGTGGCGGGGCCGACGCGCCGCCGAGCACGGCGCGCTAGCGCCGCGCGCAGGCGTCGCGCGGCGGTCCCGCCGGGTCCCGTCCCCGGGCGCGGCGTGCGTGGCGCGGACCCCGCGGCGGCCCGGAGGGCCGCCCTTGAAACCGTAGAGAAACTTAGCGATGATCTCCGGTGCTGCTCAGTCGGGCACGCGCACGAGGGCTGGCGCCTGGATGCCGTGTCCGGTACCTACGCCCCGCCGGGAAGACCGATGTCGGTCCTGGTGTCATCGGCAGCCATCCGCTTGGCTGACCCCCCCTACAGTCGGGATGCAGCATCCCTTACACCACACCCCGTTGACCACGACGCGGTAACCCGTCTCGGTCCGCTGTAGCTCGTAGCCGGCATCCTCGGCCATGCTCACAACGGTGACCACCCCGTCGTCCAGCACCGACGACAGGCCGCGTTCCTGCTTGCGTGGCCGCGCTACCGGGGGACGGAGGAGTGCAGGTGCGGCCGTGCTCTCCGACTGGTCGGGGCGGCTGAAGCGGCGGGTTTACGTGCTGCGGCAACCATGGTTGTCGTATCGACGGTGTGTGCCGTCTCCGCCCGGCGTGGCGCCGCCTCCGTCGTTCAGGTTTGTCCATGATCCTCGCCAGTCGGGTTCGGGCCGGTGTCATATGTTGGGCCGTCGTCGTGGGCCTCTGCCTACGCTCCGGGCGCGGTAACTATGGTTGTCGCCTTCTGGCTGGTGTCGGCCGGTTGTGAGAACCGTTTGCGTGCTCCTTGGCGCGTGATCCCAAGTGCGCGCCCGATGTCGCTGTAGCTTGCTCCTTCGGCTGCTGCCCGTGCTGCCAGCGTTCGGATCTCCACTTCGACGGAACGTGCCTGCTCGCCGGCTTCGGCGAGCGCGCGGAGTGTTGCCGTAAGCGGATCGTCTGCCATGACGACAACCATGGTTGTCGGCCCGGTCGCGCGTGTTTGCGCGTCCGTGTGGGGTAGGTCCCCCACCCACGCCTACCGGGAGGCCGAAGTCTTGGCCGGCAGCGTCGCGCTGGCAGCCAGCCAGCTCACAGCGTCGCAGGTCATGAGCGTTGCCAGCGTCACGCTGCTCGCGCCACGCGCCATCCCTGCCGGCACGCGGTGTAATCCCCTCCGCGTGCGAACTCCGAAGGGGTTCGTGAAAACGGTCGCGAAACTGGGGACGGTCCGGTAATCTTTCTGTCGCTGCCCGCAGTCAACCAGAACTCGGACCCACGATGTACATCGGATTCTGGTTATCGTCGCGGGGGCGCGAGAGACAGCATGCTGCACACGGAAGGACACCAGCGCAATGACGCCACAGGATGATCTCGTTATCGCGGTAGAGGAGTTGGCCGCGATCCAGGACCGCGGCGACTTCCAGAACTCTGACGGACCCGTCGGCGACAGTGGCGAGAACAGGGACGGGTAAGCTCCGTACGAGCGGTCGCCGTACGGCACGCCCGTCTTTCATCTGTCCCTGTTCGGGGTCTCGTAGTGAGCTGGGTTGCAGGACGAAAGAGCCAGGTAAAGGTTGCTGATGGATCATCTTCTTATCCGCGATATAGAGGCCGCGTTGGCATGGTCCGGACCCAGCTCGACACCCTCCCGCTTCCAGCGAGGAAGTCTCCCCGATCCTGGCATATGTTCCAGGCTGCTTACACCGACCCGATTCCTTGATCTGATAATGAGGCGAAGTCTCGTCTCACCCCAAGTTCGGTGCTTTCAGGACGGATCGGAACTACATCCCAGCTCGTTGCTTCAGATGAACACGACGAGGCGAGGTCAAGTAATTCCGATGGTCGATATGCGCCGATTGACGCAGCACCTTCAATCTGGCTGTACCCTGATCTTGGATGCGGCAAATCACTTTGATCCAACCTTAGAGGTTGCGTGCCGTGCGTTTCAATGGTGGTCGCATGCGCCTGTGCAGGTGAATGTATACCTTACAACGGGTGACGCCTCGGGCTTCTCCTTGCATTGGGACGATCACGATGTCCTCGCTGTACAGTTGGCTGGTGACAAAGACTGGGAGGTGCGGGGTCCGTCCCGACGTGCTCCTATGTATCGCGACGCCGCACCCAATCTTGACCCTCCGGAAGACGTCGTGTGGTCCGGTACCGTAAAGACCGGCGACGTGTTGCATATTCCTCGGGGCCATTGGCACCGGGCGAACCGTACCGGCCGAGTGAGCGGGTTTAGTCTTCATGCCACGTTCGGATTCGCCAAGCGAACTGGCGTAGACTGGTTAGGTTGGCTTGCCGACCAGTCACGCCGCGAAGGCATCTTTCGGGACGATCTGAAGCGGTGGGGAGACCCGGAAGAGCTGCAAACCGAAGGCAAGGCGCTTATCGATGCCGCGTCGTGTCTTATCACGTCACATCCGCCGACTCATTACTTAGCGGCCGTCGCGCATGCCACCTCCACAGGCCGATTTGTCTCTACTGCTGGAGTTTTTGGCTCGCCATCCGCGGTAGTCTGCGTGACTGATTTTCCGCCTCGAATTGAGACGCAAGGAGATACGGCAACGGTCACAACAGCAGAAAAGAGGATCGTCTTCGCAGGGAAAGCGCTGCCGGCGCTTGAGCTGCTGCTATCGGGTAACCCTGTCCGCCTCGACTACGTTTCGACCACAGCGGGGATCGATGGCGAACGACTTGGGGAGGTCTTGGTCCGGGAGGGTATATGCGCAGAACTGACTCCGGAGTTATTCTCGGGCTATATCGGTCTGACCACCGACGACAAACTTTAGAGGACGCCCTGGTAGTTGGCATTCGATCCTTGGATACCAGTTACAACTACCGAGGATTCGACTCCCATCGCATCCTCTCAAGCACGGCAAGCGACCTACTGTCCGCGTTCTCCATCTCCACAAAAGTCGGTTTCTTTCAAGAGTCCGGACGGGTAGCGCACTCCCTCGCTCCCGGCCGGCTGCGCCGCGCAGTGGAGGAATCGGCGTCCGATCTTGGACGCGCCCCGGATGTTGTTTTTCTACACAATCCTGAGAAGTCCCTTGTGGGAATGAGTCCCACGCACGCCCGGGAACGCTTAGACGCGGCATGCGCCGCGCTGGATGAAGCGGTAGCTGTGGGACTGTGCGCGTCATGGGGAATATCGTCCTGGGATACGAGGCCGCTGATCGAGGCGCTCAATGGTGATTCCTTCGCGAAGACCCCCACGCCAGACGTGCTCATGGTACGTGCGGGACTAACCCCGTAACGTCCGACCAGCTCGACGCAAGCGAGCGGACGGCGGAGCGTCTGGGCGTCCCGCCCGATCGCCTGTGGGGCATGAGCCCTTTTGGTGGGGATGCCACACGCAACGTTTGGAGGAGAATTAAAACGGCCGCCTTTCTTCATCCGGACGAAGAATGCTCAGACCTCCAAGCCATCTTTCGTGTATCATATGAGCTGCCCAGAGTAGCGCGAATAGCCGTAAGCTCCAGCAACATCGATCATATGAGAGAACTCGTGTCGATCGGAACACTGCGGGTTAATTTGGATCAGATCGCTCGTTATCGGCAGCTCCTCCGTGAGAAAAGGTCTCAAAACTGAAGATCTTTTACTAGCGTGCCGACAGCCTGGAGCGCCGGCTCGTGAAGCGGTCCTGAATACGATGGGGGCGCGCCGACGATGTCCGCACACAGAAATAGCATCATGATCTTTCCGCTCTTGCTTTCCAGTTCCTCTCTGTATTCCCGATAGACGCGGCTCGCAAGATCTGGAATCGCCAGAGAGTTGACCCATAGGTTAGCTGCGTCCAAACCGCGTGGCGCCATTCCCCAGTCTTCCCAGTCAAGCAGCATGCATGCCGGTGCAGTAAGGTTCGCCCAATTTAGATCAGCGTGCGCGGCCGTCCACTGGTCGACCGTTGTGTCGATCTTGTCGCCAAAGACGCGACTGATAGTCAGATCTATTCGTGCTTGCGTGATTCGTTCGGTGTGAGGAGTAGCGAGTCGGGTCGTCGAATGCTCGGAAAGCGCGGTTAGTGACAATCTCAGCGTCGCCCACCACTCCTCAGAAAGGTCGGGATCGGTGGTAAGGATACCACCGGGCTTGACCGGACGATCAGTGACAAAATCTGTCTCGTCGGCTCTCCATATCAGATCCTGCTCCGGATCGTTCCAAGAGACGCTTTGCCTCCATTTGGGCCTAGCCACACCATGGAGCACCGACGAGGTTTCTGTCCCATTCCATCCCTGTCCAGTGATCTTTTCCGGGGATCGAACCTCAACGCGGACCCAGGTATCTTTGTTGCTGAGGAGGCCGATTGAGCGTCGCTTCCGAACCATCGTGGTTCGGTCGAAGCGGACGTCTAGTGACCGCTCGACACGCTCCAAGACATCGTTATATGATCCGGACCTAAGGTCCATCTTCGGGCGGACATTGGGCAAGGTAAGAACCCTATCTTTCTCGCAGGTCCGGTCGGATTGGCTGCCCATTCAGTAGCTTTCTTTGAGCCACACGGACGGGCAACAGAGGTGGAAATGACGTACTTTCTTCGGTGCGCTGCAAGCGCGGTATTCTGCTGTCAGACGGTGAACTCTCCATTCGTCACGCCACGAACGAATGCCGCCCATTCGGCATCGGTAAAAATCAGAGCCGGACCGTCTCCGTTGTCCTTACTGTCCCGCAGGGCGACGACACCGCCGTCAAGGAACGCGACCTCGACACATTCACCCTTAGCATTGCTGTAACTGCTTTTGCGCCACGTCGCGCCGGAGAGATCGTAGCTGTTCATGGTTCCAGACTCCTCGCTCGATCAATGAGCATTTTGGTGCTCGCGTCCCGCTCTGCCGCTGATTCCCACATCGTGCTAAAAGACTCTTCGTATTGTTCTACCTCGTGATCTTTCTCAAGATACAATGCTCCGGTAAGACCCTCCACATAAACCGTTGGCGGTTCCCCCGGGCGTCCGGTTCCGTTCTCGGGAAATCGAAGAACGACGAACGGTCCCGACGTCACACCCGCATGCAGGCCGGCACTGAACGGCATTACTTTGACCGTGACATTAGGCAGCGTGTTTACGTCCGCGATCCGTTCGAGTTGCTTTACCAGCACCTTCGGGCCGCCCACGGGGCGATGTAGGATCGTTTCGTTGAGAACAATGTCAAGCAACGGGGGATCGGCCGCTCGGGTCAGCAACGATTGTCGGGCCATGCGCATGTGAACTCGCCGGTCTATTTCGTCGTCATCGACGCCGGGGTTATCCGCTCGAATGAGGGCCCGTGTGTACTCCTCGGTTTGTAGGAGGCCGGGAACAAGTTCGGACTGGTAGCACCAGAGACGAGAGGCCGCCTCTTCGAGTCCGATGTATAGATCGAGCCATGCCGGGATGACGTCGCCGTAGCTGTGCCACCAGCCACGTGCCTTGGTCTCCTTCGCGAGCCCCATCAGTGCCTCGGTTAGATCGGCGGGCGCACCGTAGATCCGACACATGATCTCTACATCGAAGCTTCGGAGCGAGGTCAGCCCTGATTCGATGCGCCAGATCTTGGCCTCGGACCACTCCAAGCGGCGCGCGGCTGCCCGCACGGTCAACCTCGCCTGGTTCCGAAGATCACGTAGGTACCGGCCAAGCTGACGGCGCGGCACGGTCGAGCCCGTCGTGGTGCCTGGTGGCATCGCTCGTCCCTCCTTCGGTTTGAGGGTAGTCCTTCACTCGAAATGAAAGACTCTACTCGCTTGTTTCGCAACAATATCAACTTCTCTCGACTTGCAGAACGAGTCTTGCATTTTGGGTACTCACAGTGTTTGACTTTTTTGTGACAGCAGACATGCCGAGCGTGGCCACCGAGCCGCGCACACCCCAGTGCGTGGCCGTAGCGCACTTCTCAGCGATGGCCGCCGCATGCTGCTGTCCGTGACAGCGGCACTGCACGGGGACGGAGGCACGGCGAGGGGCCTCCTGTCTTCAGCCGAAGGGAGAGGGGCCATGGACGAACGCCGGTTCGTGGTGTGGGACGCAGATGGACGACCGCTCGACGCGTTCCCCGACTTCGATACCGCTCACCAGCGGGCGCACGTACGCATGCGACAGGCGCGAACCAGTCTGCCCCTGACTCTCGATGACCGTGTGGCGAAGGTCAGCCGCGTTCATCTATCCGGGGCCGGTTATGCGGGCCGGTTGATGTGGGAGGGAAACAGAGCAATGGACGGTTCGGGCACGTTGTATGCGCTGATCGAGTACGGCGGGGAGGAGAGGTGGGCGGTCTCGGGGGTGGTGATGGCCTTTGAGAGCGTGACCGCTGCCGATCAGCATGCACGGTCGGCCGGGATGAGTGACTACGCGGTGGGACCGGTGCGGTTCACCGAGAGTGTGGCGGCTCCGGCGGTGCGCTGGCATCGGGATTCCCGGTGAGCGGGGGCGGCTCGTTTTCTTCGGGGCACGGCCGGTCCGTGTCGGGGACGTCGGATGCTGGTGGCCGGATCGTGCGGGGTCTGTTGGCGGTGTTGGCGGTGACGCCGGAATCGTTGTTGCGGGCCGGGGAGAGGGTGACGGAAGCGGAGGCGTTGGCGTTTGTCGCCGGGCAGCGGGCGGCGTTGGATGCGGTACATACCGCGTTGGCCCGCGCGTGGGGTGCGGACAGGCCGGTAGGCCGGGGTGGGCTGGCGGATACCGGGGATGACCGTGCCGCGAACGCTGGCCGTGGGGGTGACCGGTCGGGGCCGGTGGGTGTGCGCGTGGATGACAAGGCGTGGGCGGTGGTCACGCGGGTGCGGGAACGGCATTTTCCGTTCCTGGACGGTCCGCGGGTACCGGGTGCGCCGGTGGCTGCGGGTGTGGCTGCCGCGTGTGCTGGGGGACGGCTGGTGGTTGTGGACGGGGACGGGGTGGTGGTGGCGGAGTTCGACGGGGCGGCGTGGGAGACGGCGCATGCCTGGGTGCATGCCCGGGTGGCGGAGCCGTTGACGCGGCGGCCGGTGTGTATCGAAGATCATCGTAACCGGCAGACCTGGCAGATCGATGTCGACTCGTGCACGCGCACGCTGTGGACGCCGGAATGGCGGAGCGATGGTGCTTCAGCTTGCCCGTTGATAGCACCGATGGATCGGTAGCGCGATCGGATGGACCGGGATCGGGCGGGTTTCGCCGTTGTCCATCGTCGTGTCGCCGCGATGGTGGAACGCGCGGTTGGTGCCAGGGGCGCGGCCAGTAGCAATGATCGCGTTATGGGGGCTGATCGGTGCGGGGCGGCGTTGCTGGCTGTGGTGGCGTTGCGGGTGGATCATCCGGCCGAGGTGGCGGGGTGTCATGCCGCCCGTGAGGTTGCGGCATACCTTGCGGGACAGACGGTGATGCTGGAGCGGGTGGTGCGTACGGTTGCGGCTACCTGGAGAGACGTCCCCGAAGGCGACGGCACAGGTCGTGATGCGGCGTGAGTCGTGGTGGTGCGCTCCCGGCGAACACCCACGCGAGGGGGCGTTGTGGCGACGGAACCTACCTACGGCCGTCGCCGGGGTACACCCAGCTGTAGGTGGAAACCATCGTGATAGCAGCGGTTTCTAGCTACAGGTTTCAATGTCTCCTGCTGCCCTCTCGTAGCCTCCAGGCGTGGTGGGCACACTCGGCGGACCGGTGTCCGCCAGCGGGACGCAGCCGGGCCGGGCCAACGGCGACAAGGCGAACGGGAACGGCGACGGGACGAACGACAGCAGGACGAAGGTGGGACGGGCCGGTCGTTTGAGGTCAGCCGCCGGCGTCGCCGTGCTCGTCGGGCTGGATGCTGCGGTGGTCGCCGCGCTGTGGCCGACGTTGATCCGTCCGCTCTGGTACGACGAGGCATGGCGGGCGTACCACATCAGCGTCGGCGCGGGCTGGTTCGAGAGCCTGGAAACGGCGAACGCGCCGCTTTCAGGGGGCTGGTTCGCGGTCGAGAAACTGGCGGTCGCCCTGGGCGGCGACACCGAGCTCGTCCTGCGGCTGCCCCAGATCATCGCGCTGGTCGCGCTGTCACTGGTCACCTACCTGCTGTGCCGGTGGTGGCTGCCACGGCCGGACGCCACGGTGGTCGCCGGGCTGCTGACGGTCAACGGCGGACTGCTCGTCTACGGGATGCAGCTGAAGTCGTACCTGCCGGAGGCCGCCTGCGCGGCGGCCGTCACGCATCTGTGGCTGTGCGCACGCCGCCGCGCCGACGCCGGCCGGCGTCCGTGGCCGGCGCAGGCGGGCATGGCGTTGTGCGCGGTCATGACCGTAACGTCGCTGTTCGTACTGGCCCCTCTGCTGATACTGGACGGCCTGGACGCCGCTCGGTCCTGGCGTGCGCGCCGCCCGCGCCCGCCCCGGACCGCCCCGACCGAAACGCCGGTTGCAGCGCCGACCGCGGTGCCGACCGAAACGCCGACCGGAGCGCCGACCACAGCGCCGACCGAAACGCCTGTCGCGGCGCCGGGCGCGGCCCGCCCACGACAAGATCCGCGACAGCACCCCCGGCAAGGTCCACAGCAGCACCCTCAGGCGGGTCCGCGGCAGCGTCCCCGGCAGGGTTCATGGCAACGTCCGATTCTGGCTGGGCTGGCTGGCTCCGTTCTGGTGGGCGGCTGCGGGCTCGCCCACCTCGTGCTGTTCGTCCTGCCGCAGAGCTACCTGACCACGAATCCATACTGGCGGAACTTCTTCATCACCCGGGACAACGCCGCCGGCCAGTTACGGACAGCCCTCTGGGAGCTGCCCCGCAACGCGTTCACAGCAGCGATGACCCGTCCGGACGCGCAGTTCGGTTCACCGTTCACCGGCTCACCGCTGCTCGCCGACCCGGACCACCGGCTGCACGTGTGCGTGATCGCCGGCGCGCTGCTGTGCTGGACGGTCGGCCTGGTCGCGGCGGCGCGGCACCGGGCGGGCCAGGTGTTGTTGCTGGCGCTCGGCGGAGCGCTGGCGTTGATCACACTCGCCTCAGCCACGGGACAGTGGCCGGTCGGATTCGTCCGGGCGAACCTGTTCCTCCTGCCGTTACTTTATGTGCTCGCCGGTATCGGTGGGTCGACACTGCTCCGATCAACACTGGTCCGATCAACACTGATCCGGCCGGAGCGGCCGCGGTCAGGCCAACCGGAGCGACCGGAGCAACCATGGCCGGGCCAGCCGGGGCTGATCCGGGCAATCGCCGTGTTGGCGATGGGTACGGTCCTGGTCTTCGTCCTGGCGGTCGGGGCGGTCAGTGCCCAGCGGACCAGGCAGATCCGAGCGAGCGCGGCCGGCCCACTGTTACTCGGCGACATGCGGGAGCTGGTCGCCGTCCAGCGGCGGACGTCCAGGCCGGGCGACGTCCAGATCGTGATCCCCGGGCGGTGGGACGAACGGCAGTGGCACAAGGCCCAGCAGTACTACGTGCAGTACTACGCCGACTATCCAACGACGGACACGTCGGGAACGCCGGTCGCCGAAGCGGACACGCTCGTCCTGCCTCCGCTGGGCTGGGATGCCTCGATCCCATCGTTCCTCGCCGCGCGGCCGCGGGCCGGCACGCTGTACCTGGTCACCTACAACCTGGTGTTCCCCGACGCTGTCCGCAACCTCGACGCCCTGCTCGGCCAGCTCGGCTGGTGCCCGGACGAGCCGGCCCGGCGGTCCTGGCCGCTGACCGGCCAGATCACCCCGTTCACCCGCTGCACGCCTGCGGCGCCCCGGCCGGCACCGGCGGCACCAGCCGAGGCAGCGGCATGAAGCACCCGCGCCAGGGCCGTCCAGCCGAGTACCGCTGCGGCGCCGAGAAGGCCGACGACCGATCCCAGGTAGCGGTAGTCGAAGCCGGCGGTCAGCGCCGCGGGCACGAGCACGGACATGCCCGCGCCGGACGCCAGCCAGAACATCCGACCCGGCCCGGCCAAACCCGATCCGGTCGAAGCGAGCCCGGCGGGATCCGATCCGGACAAACCCGACGCGAGGCACCCTGGCCCGACCGAACCCGATCCGGCGGGATCCGACCCGGCGGGATCCGACCCGGGGCATCCTCGCCCGGCCGAACCGGGCCCTGCCGGATCCGATTCGGCGGCACCCGGCCTGGCGCGGCCTCGCCGGGTGCCGGCCACCGCCGCCACGATGCCGGCGAGCAGACCGGTTCCCACCAGGGGCATGGGCAGGTAGCTCAGACGGCTGTACGTCGAGAGGACCCCGGCGAGCGGCCGGGAGATCCCGGTGAGGACATAGTGGCCGTCGGCGGCATGCGGGTTCTCAGCAGGCAGGACGTTGGTCAGCTCCGCGGGCATCTCCCAGGTCGCCGCCCGCGAGGTCCGCGCGTTCTCGTGCCGGACGGGCGAGAAGTAGCCGATCAGATAGGTAGCCGTGGTGGTGGCCACCATTGCCGGTTGGGCCCGGACGACCTCGGCGGCGAACTGCCCGGCGAGCTCCTCGCGCCCGGCGGGGATGCCGCGGTTGCCCTGGCGCAGCAGCGAGTCGTGGGGCCACAGGTACATGTCGGGTTGTGGGCGCTGCGCCACCGGCCGCGGGTCGCAGAGCGTCCGGAGGTCCTGCCGGGACAGGACGTCACAGTCGGCGAACGGCGCCACCCGTCCGTACAGGAAGAAGCCGGCGTGCGCCGAGACGGAGAAGGCACCCCCGTTCGCCACACTCCAGGTCGAGTAGCCGAGGATCGGCACGGCGGCGGCGAGCGCGAACACCGACAGGCGCACCAACCCACCGCCACCACCGCCACCGCCGCCACCGCCGCCACCGCCGCGACCGCGGCGACCGCGGCGACCGCGGCGACCGCGTGCCCGGACGGCCACGGCGACCAGCGCGACGGCGCCCACGGCAAGTGGGCCGTAACCGACCGGGCGGATCGTCACGGACGTTCCGAGTAACAGCCCCGCGGCGGCGCATGCCCGCACGGCGGGCCGGCCGGGACGGGCAAGCATGATCACCCCGCCGGCGGCCAGCGCCCCGAACAGGCTGTCCGCGAGGACGAACTGGCCGAGGTCGAGCACCCACGGCCACAGCAGGACGGGCGCGGCGGCACAGGCGGCGAGCCAGGGAGCGCGTACGGCGCGAAGCGCGACGGCGTACAGGCCCACCCCGGCCATGAACGTCAGCAGATGCTGGACGATCACGAGCCTGGTGAGATGGGCGTGGCCGTCGATCAGCAAGAGGAACATCGGGTAGCCGGACGGCCTCCAGTCCCCCGGCCACAGGCCCGTCCATGCCTGGTCGAGGTAGGCGGCCGAGTCCCCGAGGTACATGATCGAAGGCGGGTACGCGACGGTGACCAGCGCGCGCAGGACGCCCCCTGACGCGGCGATCCCGACGAAGACGGCATGCCGCCGCATCGCGGCTCCCAGCGCCCGACCGCCCATCAGCCGACCGCCCGCCAGCCAGCCGATGCCCGGCCGGCCAACGCCCGACTATCCGCCAGTCGACCGCCAGCCATCCGGGTGCCCAGCAGCCGGCCGCCAGCCAGTCGACCGGCCAGTCGACCACCGGCCGCCTGGGTGCCCAATGGCCGGGCGCTCGGCATCCGACCGCCCACCGCCCGGCCCCCCGGTGGCGCCGCGGGCATCACCCCAGAGCGTCTGGATCGAGCTTGGTGAACAACGCCCCCGACCAGGTCAGGGTGTGACCGGCCGGCACGGGCTGGCGCTCCCAGACGTCCAGGCTGATGCCGAGGACGTCGGCCAGCTGGGCCGAGGTGAACGGCAGGAACGGCGCGAGCGCGGTCGTGATGCCCGAGATCGCCTGGATCGACACGGCCAGGCTGCGCCCGGCCCGGTCGGGGTCGGCCTTGACCGTCTTCCACGGTTCCTCGCGGTAGAGGTAGGCGTTCACCTCGGCGGAGATCTCCATGGCGGCCCGCAGCGCCGCCCGCAGCTCCACCCGCTCGATCAGTTCGCCCACCCGTACCAGACCCGCGTCCACCGACTCGATCAGTTTGGCGTGCACGCCGTCGAGCTCCCCGGTGTCGGGCAGGCGCCCGTCGAAACGCTTGCCGATCTGGGCCATCACCCGGTTGACCAGGTTGCCCCAGTTCGCGATCAGCTCGTCGTTGATCCGCCGGATGATGTCCGCGTCGGTGATTTCGGTGTCGTTCTGTTCCGGCAGCACTGTCGCGAGGGCATAACGCAACGCATCCGGCTGGAGCCGGTCGAGGTACTCCCGGACCCCGCGCCCGATCCCCGCGGACTTCGACGCCTTTGCCCCACCGAACGTCACGTACTGGTTGGCCGGGACGTCCGTCGGCAGCTCCAACCCGCCGTAGCCGATCAGCATCGCCGGCCAGATCACCGTGTGGAACGGGATGTTGTCCTTGCCGACGAAGTAGTAGCTGGACGCGTCCGGGTTCTGCCACCAGTCACGCCATGCGTCCGGATCGCCGGCCCGGATCGCCCATTCCTTGCTCGCCGACAGGTAGCCGATCACGGCCTCGAACCAGACGTAGATCCGCTTGCCCGGACCGAGCTCGTCGGTGGGCAGCGGGACGCCCCAGTCCAGGTCGCGGGTGATGGCCCGGTCGTGCAGGCCGTCCTTGACGAACTGCAGGGACCAGTTCATGACGTGCCGGCGCCAGCCGCTGCGGGTTTCCAACCACGCCAGCAGGTCGTCGGCGAGCGCGGACAGCCGCAGGAAGAAATGGGTGGTGGCCCGTTTCTCCGGAACCGCGCCGGTGAGCTTGCTGCGCGGGTCGAGCAGGATGTCCGGATCGAGGGTGCGGCCGCAGTTCTCGCACTGGTCGCCGCGGGCCTCGCCGTACGCACAGAACGGGCAGGTTCCGACCACGTACCTGTCGGGCAGGAAGCGACCGGCCTGCGGATCGAAGAACTGGACGGTCTCCTCGGAGGTGATGTAACCGGCCTCCCGCAGCCGGGTGAAGACGTCCTGCGCGACCTCGCGATGGTTGTCGGTCATCGTCGAGGTGAACAGGTCGAAGCTGATCCCGAGATCGTCCCAGATACGCAGGAACTCCGGGTGGTAACGGTTGACGATCTCAGCCGGCGATACGCCATCGATGTCGGCACGCACAGTGATAGGCGTGCCGTGGGCGTCACTGCCCGACACCATGAGCACCCGGCTGCCCGCCATCCGCTGGTAGCGGGCGAAGATGTCGGCCGGTAGGTAGGCGCCGGCGATGTGCCCCAGATGGGGCATGCCGTTAGCATACGGCCATGCCACCGCAACCAGGACATGCCTGCCCTGCCCCCGCGAAACGGTCGAACCACTGGTCTCGGTCGCCTGCGAAGCGGGCGAAGCACCGGTCTTGGTCGTCACGCTCCCAACGGTAGCGCTCGCCACCGATGCTTCTCGACAGGGTTTCCCAACAACGGTAGGCTCCAGGCCGCAAGCGGTCCCGCCGGCCTGGCCCGCGACGCGCCAGGCGCCCACGGCGTCAGGCACGCGGAACGTCAGGCCCGCAGGACGTCGCCGGACTCCGCGAAGGCCGCGGCCAGCGCGTCCCGCCAGGGGCGCAGCGGTCGCAGCCCCGCGTCCGTCCACGACCGGGACGACAACACCGAGTAGGCCGGGCGTGGCGCGGGGCGCGGGAACGCGTCCGTCGTCGTCGGCCTGACCTTCTCCGGGTCCATCCCGAGTTCGGAGACGATCGCGCGGGCGAACCCGAACCAGGTCGTGTCGCCACCACCGGTGCAATGGTAGAGACCGCTCCCGGCACCTGCGGCTACAAGATCGATCATCCCGGCAGCAAGATCCACCGACCAGGTCGGGGAGCCGCGCTGGTCGTCGACGACGGCAAGCGTGTCGCGCTCACGGGCGAGCCGCGCGATCGTCCGGACGAAGTTGCGCCCGGACGCGCCGTACACCCACGCGGTCCGCACCACATAGGACGACGGGCACAACGCGAGCACGGCCTGTTCACCGGCGAGCTTGGTCCGCCCGTATGCCGAGCGCGGCGCGGTCGGGTGGTGTGTTTCGTACGGTTTGTCGGCGGTCCCGTCGAAGACGTAGTCGGTGGAGACATGCACCAGGGTCGCGCCGACCTCCGCGCATGCGGCGGCCAGATGTGCCGGCGCGGTGACGTTGACGGCGTAGGCCCCCGTCTCGTCGGACTCGGCACCGTCCACATCGGTCCAGGCCGCGGTGTTCACGACCACGAGACCACCCTGGATCTTCGCCGGCCGGGCCTGGTCGCGGACGACGGCCCGTACCCGCGCCGGATCGGTGATGTCCAGCTCGGCACGGGTGAACCCCGCCCAGGTACGGACCCGTTCATCCGACTCCAGCAGCCGGCACAGGTCCACCCCGAGCTGGCCACCGGCTCCCGTCACCATCACGCGCACCCGGCAAGTGTCGCAGACCCAATACCCGGCCGGATTCGCACCTACGACCTATGAAATCACATGTAGTAGCCATACAATTGCCAACGGCAATTGTATGGCTAAGCTAAGAGCGGCCTGCTGACCGCGGGCGCAGCTGACCAACGGCGGCCGGCTGCCGTCGTCCTGGAGAGATGACGATCGTCGATTACGCAGAGATCAAGATCGCATGGCCGACGGCCGAGATCCCACGGCAACCGGGCCCGGACGCCGGCGCCCGCCGCAGGCAGCCCAGCGCCGACCCCCCTGCCACCGGTGTGCCATGTCCACGTGCCCGCCGGCCCCGGCCGCCGCGGGCAGTCGTGCTGGTGACCGTGCTTCATTTCGCGCTGCTGCTGACCTACTCGTTCACCTTCACCACCTGGATGGGCTATGACGAGGCCCAGCACGTCGACATGGTCTACGGCCTGCAGCACGGTTCCGGCTGGCCGGCACCCGGTGAACGGATCATCTCCGCGGGAGTCGCCGCGACCTCGGACGACTTCGACCGCGGCCGTTACGCCCAGATGTTCCAGTCGGGCGGCAGGAACAGTGGCGAACCCCCGTTCGCCGAGATCGATCCGACCCCCCGCGACCAGCGCCTGTCATTCGACGCGCTGGGTGGGCCCGGTCCGGTCACCGACGGCCGGCTGTCCAACCAGATGGTCCAGCACCCGCCGCTGATCTACGTGGTCGGGGCCGCCCTGCTGTCGGCGCTGCCCGGCTCCTCGCACTGGGCCTACGACCAGCAGGTCTGGATCCTGCGCCTGTTGAACATCATCGTCGTGGCCCCGCTGCCGTTGCTCGCCTGGGAAGCCGCCCGGCGGTTCGGGCTGCGCGCGCCGCTGGCCCAGGCCACCGCCGTGATGCCACTGGCCGTCCCCGGGCTCACCCGGGTCGGTGCCACGTTCAACAACGACGGTCTGCTGATGCTGTCGGTGGGCGGGCTGACGGTACTGCTCGCCGGCGTGCTCACCGGCGACATGCGACGGCGGACGGCGGTGGGCGTCGGCCTGCTGCTCGGGCTCGCCTTCCTCACCAAGGCACTCGCCCTGCCCCTGGTGGTCGTGGTTGCCGCCGCCTATCTCGCCGGCTGGGCCCGCCCCCGCCGGTCCCGCCGCTCCTGCCGCCACAGCCCGCGTCGTCACTACAACCGGATTGTTCCCACCCGGGTGTTGCGGGCACCGCCGGTGTGCCCGGCGCTGCTCGCGATCGGGATCGCCTGCGCCACCGGCGGATGGTGGTGGGCCCGCAACTACGTCCTCTACGACGCGGTACAGCCCAACGGATGGGCAACGGAACCCCCACGGCGTGAGCCGATCCTGCTGCCGAAGTCCTTCTACACGTGGTACGAGTACTTCTGGCGGACCATCATCAGCCGGTTCTGGGGCGGTCTCGGGATGTTCGAACCGCCTCAGTTGTCCCCGGTCGCGATCGCCATCGCAACCACAGCCGTGCTGGGATGCGTCATAGCGGCGGTCGTTCGTCCGCCGATCACCGGCGGAGCCCAGGGGCACGGGTTCGCCCGTCTACGCGCGTCTGCGTCCGGACGTCCACTGGTACTGCTCATGCCGATCCTGTTGGCCTATCTGCTGGTGGGCCAGCGTAGCTATTCGGACTACCTGAAATACACCCAGGCCATCGCCATCCAGGGCCGCTACCTGTACATGGGCGTGGTGGGCCTCGCCGTCGTCACCGCTGTCGGTCTCGGCCGGCTGCTGCGCGTGCACGAACGGGCCGCCAGCCTGATCGTCCTGGTCGGCGCACTGGTCATGCAGGCTGCAGCGCTGTGGGCCGTGTGCGCGTACTACTGGCTGCCTCGCGGCGAGTCGGTTCCCCCGCTGCACGTCGCCGAGGTCGTCACCGTGATCGGACGCTGGGCGCCGTTCCCCGCGGGAGTGACGATCGCCACGTTCGTCCTCTGCCTGGTGATCGCCTGCGTGACCGTCGCCGAGATGGTCCGCGAAGCTCGTCTGCGTCCCCGGGGCCGACCAGATGCTCCCGGGCCACTGTCCGGCATCCATCCGGCCGGGATGTCCCAGCTCCGCCCGTACCCGGCCGACCGGTCAGGACGTGGGAGCGACCGAGACGCGGGAGTGGTCGCCGAGCATCAGCCGGTGCGCCCGCGGACGGGCCCCCGACGAGACGACCTCGACATCCCGGCCGATCAGTGAGTCCTCGATGCGCCCGATCCCCCGGATGGTCGCCCGCTCCAACACGATCGAGTACTCGATCTCGGTGTTCTCGATCGTGCACGAGTAGTAGATCGAGGTGAACGGGCCGACATAGGAGTCGACGATCTTCGTGTCCCGACCGATGATCGCCGGACCGCGTACGGTGGACCGCACCAACGACGCGCCCTCCTCGACCACGACTCGGCCGACGACCGTGCTGTCCTCGTCGATCACACCGCGTACGTCCGGCTCCAGCGACTCCAGCAGGTGCCGGTTGGTCTCCAGCATGTCGTCGAGCCGCCCGGTGTCCTTCCAATAGCCCTCGACCATGTGCGGCGCAACCTCGTAATCACCGTCCACGAGCCACTGGATCGCCTCGGTGATCTCCAGTTCGCCGCGCGCGGACGGTTTGATCGCCCGCACGGCGTCATGGACCACCGAGCCGAACAGGTACACCCCGACAAGGGCGAGGTCGCTGAGTGGCTGCTGCGGCTTCTCGACGAGACGCACGATCTGCCCGCCGGGTCCCAGCTCCGCCACACCGAACGCGGACGGGTTGGAGACCTTCGTCAACAAGATGAGGGCGTCCGGCCTGCTCCGGCGGAACTCCTCCACCAGCCCCGAGATCCCACCGATGATCAGGTTGTCGCCGAGGTACATCACGAACGGTTCGTCACCGAGAAAATCACGAGCGACGAGCACGGCGTGGGCGAGGCCCAGCGGTGCCTCCTGACGGATGTAGGTGACCTCGATCCCCAGGCCGGCACCGTCGCCGACGGCGGCCTCGATCTCCGCGGCGGTCTCCCCGACAATGATCCCGACATCCGTGATACCCGCGTCGGCTATTGCTTCCAGCCCGTAGAAAAGCACCGGCTTGTTCGCCACGGGCACAAGTTGCTTGGCCGAGGTGTGGGTGATCGGGCGCAACCGTGTTCCGGAACCACCGGCAAGCACAAGAGCCTTCATGATCCGAACCCTATCGTGCGACTGGACGGCGACCATGCGAGCCCGTACGAGACGAGCCCGTACGAGACGAACCCATACGCGCCGAACGGCATTGTTTCGGCAACGGCTGTGCTGTTGCGACGCGCCCCGGTGCCGGCTGGAGGCCGCGGGAACGCGGGACTCGCCGCGTCCCGCGGCATCCCCGCAACGGGTGCGTCGCGCCTACGACGGGTACCTTCAACAATCAGGACCACAGTTGTCCACCGTGGCCATGGCATCAGTCATGACATCGGCGGTAGAGGGGTAATGCCGCGATGAATCCGGAACCCGACCCGCGAACAGCGGCAAGGCTACCGGCATACCGACCGAAGGCGACGTGACCATGGCGCCGGAGGCCCGGACAACCCGGCGATACGCCGGACGCGGCGCCACTTGAGGCCGCCACTTGGGACATAGTGGTACTGGGACATAGTGGTACACAGGACCATATCGGGGGCGTGGGACACATCGGACGGCGTACATGCTTGTGAACCGGTACCAGGCCATGGTGGGGGTGGGAGGTACGGCACGGTGACCGCTACGGCCAGGGTTCCCGTGGACCAGTCCACCAGCACCGCGGTACACCCGGGCCAGGACTCCTCCGCAGACCCGGATTCTCGGATCAGCGGGCCAACAACTACGCGATCATGGTTCTTTCGCGCCCGGGGGGAGACCCGGCGGCAACGCCGCCTGAGCCAGAAGCTGCTCCTCGCCCTCGCCGGCGTGCTGTCGATGGCAGTCGTCGTGGCGAGCACGGGCGGCTACGTCATCTATCGCTATTTCGACGCTCAGATCAACAGAGTTGCCCTCGCGCTCGGCGACGACCGTGAGCGGCCGGCCGCGGCCCCGCCCGGGACCGCGAACTTCCTGCTGGTCGGGTCGGACAGCCGGGCAGGCACCGGCAACATGTACCAGAGCCAGGAAGTCGTCCCCGGGGAACGCGCGGACACGACCATGCTCGCCCACCTGGATGCGGACGGAACGACCACGCTGGTGTCGTTCCCCCGGGACACCCTTGTGCGCATCCCCGGCCATGGCCGTAACAAGCTCAACTCGGCGATCACGATCGGTGGCCCGTCCCTGCTGATCAAAACGATCGAGAACCTCACCGAGATCAAGATTGATCATTTCGTGTCGATCGATCTCGCCGGTTTCAAGGCCATGACGGACGCCATCGGCGGGGTGACGGTATGCGTCAAGCCGCTGCCGGACGGCGGTACGTCCAACCTGCATGACAACTACTCACAGTGGCATGGCGTCGTGGGTAAGAACCATCTCAACGGCGAGCAGGCACTGTCCTTCGTCCGGCAGCGCTACGGCCTGCCCGACGGGGACTTCGACCGGATCAGGCGCCAGCAGCAGTTCATCAGCACGGTGTTCCAGAAGGCCACCAGCAGCGGTGTGCTCACCAATCCGGCCAGGTTGGAGAGCCTGCTCGCGTCCGCCACCGACGCGTTGACCGTGGACGCCGACACCACCGCCGACGACCTGCGCAACCTCGCGACACGCCTGCGGGGAATGTCCGCGAACGCGATCAGGTTCGAGACCATCCCGGTCCGCCCACCGACCAGGGCCGAAGGCGCGAACGTAGCCGGAGAGCTTGAGCGATTCGGTTCGGTCCAGGTCTACGACGTCGACCAGCTGGAGGCGTTTCTGGCGCCGCTGCGCGGACATGGGAGCTCGGCGGCGCAGCCGTCCGACAGACCCGGGAGTCCAACACCGACGGCGACACCGACGGACCCTGCCGACAGGACGACGCTGGTCCGGCCGTCATCGATCACGCTGGACGTCCTCAACGGCACCACCACGGGTGGCCTCGCGACCAGCGCGGCAAAGGAACTGGCCGCGGCCGGATTCCGGGTCGCCCACGTCAGCAGTGCCGACGACCGGCACGCGGCCACCTCGCTGGTGCGCTACGGCCCGGACGGGCTCGCCGCGGCGCGCACCGTGGCTGCCGCGGTCCCTGGAGCGCAGCTACGCGAGGACCCGTCACTGTCGGCTCACATCACGCTGGTGGTCGGTGCGGGCTTCAAAGGGGTGAACGCGAAGACACTGGTGGCCGGCTCGGGGCCGAGCAGCGGCACGACAGGCGCAGGGGGCGCTACCGGCACAGCCGGCACGACAGACACGACCGGCACAACAGACACGACCGGCACGTCAGCAGGCGCGGGAGGCAGGGAGGGGACGACGGCGGACGACACGACGACGGGCCGGCTCGGCTCGCAGCACGCCCGGCCGAACCCGATGCCCTCACCCCCGGCTCCGGCTCCGGCCGTCACCGCAGCCGAGCTCACCGCCAGCTGTACGTTTTAGGTCTATCAGGCAGGTTCCAGGTCTCCCGGGCAGGTGTCCGGCCATCCCTTGAACGGGCGTCCAGTGTCTGGTTTCTCTCGTTCGGGCACACCAAGTCACCGTCTATGAGCCGGCTAGAATCACTGCGAACCGGGCGTAGCCGGTCTCCCGGATCGTCAGCGCAGCCGATGCCGTCTGCCTTCCGCCGTGTACGGTGCCGGCGCCCGCGTATGGGCCTGCGGCGGACCCGTCCGCCCCGGGCTCATGATCCGCGAACCGCAGCTTGAGTAACAATGATGTTACTTGTGGTTCTTCCCAGTACCCGGTGGTGAGGTGTCGTTCGCCTCATGGCAACGTCAGAGCAGCCTAAAGCGTCCCAATCAGACAGGGCCACGCTGCCTCGTGGACGCCAACACCACCACACCAGTCGCCCCGGCCGAGGAGGATTGAGGAAGCCGGTGAGTCGCAGACCTGCGCGCCGGCTGGCATTGCCCGCCGAGCTCAACCCACGGCTCCCCCTGAGGGCACGCCGTCACGTGCGCTCGCCGCTACGGATGCTGTCAGTCGGGGCGGCCACCGCCCTGTCAGTGCTGGTCCTCGCGGTCAGCTCCATCGGATGGGCGGCATACCGCTACTTCAACAGCTCGGTCACCGGAGTCGCATGGTCGCCCGGCGGCGAGCGGCCGGCCGAACGGCCCGGCGAGATGAACATCCTCCTGCTCGGGGATGACAGCCGTGCGGGTACCAACGGTGAGTACGGCCAGGTCGACGGGGTCCGCTCCGACACCACGATCGTTGCCCACTTCGGGGCGGACAGCGCCGTTACCCTGGTGTCGTTTCCCCGGGACACCCTCGTGAGGGTGGCCCCCGGCATCCCGAAGGCGCCCCGGGACGGCAAGGACAAACTCACCAACATCCTCTCCTACGGCGGCGTGGAAGGGCTCACCCGCACATTGGAGAGCCTGACCAGCCTCAAGATCGATCATTTCATCTCGATCGACCTCGCCGGTTTCAAGACCATGACCGACGCGGTCGGCGGGGTGGACGTGTGCGTTGCGCCGCTGCCAGGTGGTGGCACGTCCAACCTGCACGACAACTATTCGCAGTGGCGAGGAAAGCTCGGCGTCAACCATCTCAACGGCGACCAGGCGCTGGCATTCGTCCGCACCCGCCACGCGCTGCCGGACGAGACCTACCGCGTCGCCCGCCAGCAGCAGTTCCTGTCGAAGCTGCTGGACAAGGCGACCAGCGCGGGCGTCCTCACCAACCCTGTCAAGATCACACAGCTGATCGGCGCCGTCGGCGGCTCGCTCAAGGTCGACAACGGCCTCACCGAGAACGGAGCGATGATCAAACTCGCGCAGCGGCTCAGCGCGGTCGGCGGCGGAAAGGTAACTTTTGTCACCATACCTACCTTTGTGCCGACGAAGTCCGACGGTGCCATCAACGACAAGGGTGAGATACTCCCGCACGGCCAAGTGCTGTTCTATGATCGCGCCGGCCTGGCCGCCCTCCTGGCCCCGCTGCGACCGGCGGCAGACGACATCCCGGCCAGTGGCGGCGGGAGCGGCGACGGGACGACCAGCCAGCCGTTGCTCCCGCCGGGCCAGGTGACCATTGCCGAAGTCCGCAACAAGACCGGCCGCTCCGGTCTGGCCGCGCAGACGACCGGCGCCCTCAACGCCCTGGGATTCGCCGGTTCGATGAAGACCACTACCGGCCCGGCCGGACAGGTCATGACGGAGATCCGCTATCCGGCCGGGCAGGAAAAGGCCGCGCAAACGCTCAGTAGTATGATCACCGGCTCGCAGACCATCGAGGATCCGACCATCAGCCGGGGGCTGGTCCTGGTACTTGGCACCTCGTTCACCGGTGTGACCGACGCGCCGGACCTGCCGACCCAGCCCCTCACCGCGTTGCGGGGGACGGCGGCCGGCTCCGCCGGCGGCGGCGGGACCACTGCCACGAGAGCCACGGAATCAGCCGTCCCAGGATCCGCGACGGCGCCGGGCACGCCCGCCTCAGCGGCACCGCCTGTCGCCCCGGCGAACACGTCCTGCACCCCGTGAACGGGCATACCTACGCCGTAACCGACATACCCGTAACCGACATACCCGTAACCGACACACCACAGTGCTGTCCCCCGTCACCAAGTAACCAACCAGGCTGGCAGTGCACTACCGTGAGCATCCAATGAGTTCATCGACCTTCCCGACCGGACGCCTTCTTGACGGGGTCATCAACGGTGTCCTGGACATCGCTGTGGCCGCCGTGCCCGCTGACGCCCTCGGCTCCTCCGGCCGCCTCGCAGCCGGGGTGGCCGGGGTGGCCGGCGCGGCTCCCCCGGCCGGCGCGGCCGACGTGAGCGGCGTCGCCGCGCTGCTGGCCCGCAGGGTGCGCGCGGACGCGGTACGCCCGCTGCTGACCTTCTACGACGACGCCACCGGCGAGCGGAGCGAACTGTCCGCCGCCACCGTCGACAACTGGGTCTCCAAGACCGCGAACCTGCTCGTCGACACGCTCGGAATCGCTGCGGGTGACACCGTCCGGATAGTCCTACCACCGCACTGGCAAACCGCGGTGGTGCTGCTCGCCGCATGGTCGGCGGGCGCCCGGGTGGCCGTCCAACGGCCCGACGTCGACACCGGTCCGGATGCCGTGTCCGGGACGGACGACCACGACGATCCGCCGGTGGCGGTGTTCGTGACCGAGGACGCCGTGGATGATCCGATCGTGGTCGGCGACGGAGCCGAGATCGTCGCTCTGTCGTTGCGCCCGATGGGCGGACGGCTGGCCCAGCCGGTGCCGGGAGTACTCGACTTCGCGGGCGAGGTCCTCAGCCACGGCGACCGCTTCACCGCGCCGGTGCCGCCGGCAAATCAGCGGACCTTGACGCGTCTGGCCACCTACTACGCGCAGGCCTGGGACCTGACCGAACAGGACCGTATCCTGACCACGGCCGGCTACGACACGCCCGACGGGCTGCTCGGCGGGCTACTGTCTCCCCTGGCCGCCGGAGCGTCGGTGGTCCTGTGCCGCCACCTTGACCGGGGGCTGCTCGACCGGCGGATCGCCGTCGAGCGCGTCACGGCGGTGTGCGGGCTGGCCGCGTCAGAACCGGCAGCGTCAGGACCGGCAGAGCCGGGACCCGGCTTGGGACAGGCACCAACCGGCGTCCGACGCCTCGGGACCGTGTCACGGTGACGACACCGGTCAGGCCGAGACCTCCCGCAGGGCACCACTCGCCACGTCGTAGATGAAGCCCCGGACCGACGTCGTGGCGGCCAGGAAGGGGTTGGAGCGGAGCAGCGAAATGGACAACCGCACGCTCGCTTCAAGATCATCAAATGCGTGGACGGGCCAGTCCGGTCGGGACCCCGTGCGTTCGAGCAGTTTGTTCCGGAATCCCTCGTCGGTGATCGTGACCATCCCGCACTGGGTGTGGCGCAACAGGATGATCTCAGTGGTGCCCAGCTCGTGCTGGCTGACCGCCAGCGAACGAATCATGTCGTCGGTGACCACTCCGCCCGCGTTACGCAGGACGTGCGCGTCACCTTCGCCGAGGCCCAGCAGGGCGTGCACGTCCAGGCGCGCATCCATGCAGGCCAGAACCGCAACTCCGGTAGTCGGGCGGGCCGGACGGGCCCGCATCGGCTCGCCACCGGTCCGCCGGGCGGCCGCGAACTCCGCGGCGCGCCCCGCCAGCATGTCGGTGGCGCTGCGAGAGCGTTCCAGCCGCGATGGATCATCGCGGGCGTCGACCGTGGTCATGGTTGTACAACCTCCATCGGCGCGGTGGACACACGAGACAATGGACACATGGGGACGGTGGACGCGCAGCGGATGCCGACCCATGAGGCACACGGCAACGTCGCCGTGAAGGTCGCTGTGGAACCCACCGACAGTGCGTGACGCTTCGTCGCGACCCGGCGGGCACTTCTCCGGGACACCGGGCGTCGGGCCGTCACTACAACTGGCCTCAACCAGCATGACGCGGCCACGCCGATTCCGCCAGCGGTTCACCGCGTCCCGCATCGTCATGATGCCGACCCGGCGCCAAGCCGGGCCAGGCCCACAATGCATCGCCCCACGGGGCACGGGTCATACTTACCGCGAGGGGATCAGTCCACTGAGCAACCCGAGGACATGGTGTCGGCGGGTTGCGCAACCAGCAGGCCAACGGCGACCGCGATCACGACTTTGCCTACGCCGTTGGAGATCGCTGGGAACCTGGGGGGGTCGGATGAGCCTATGGAAGCTGTCTGTACGCTCAGCCGGTGACACAAACCGGTCAAGGTCATATGAGGTGAGCGTGGCAACGATGGACGGCGGTTCCAAACGGTCGCGCTGGCAGCTACTTGTTCATGAAATGGCGAAGTTCGGTGTCGTCGGCGGCTTCTGCTACTTCGTCGACGTCCTCATCTCCAACCTGGGCCACGGCCTTTTCGGCATGGGTTGGCTCAGTGCGAAAACCGTCTCCACCATCGTGGCCGCAACCTGTGCCTATATCGGTAACCGGCACTGGTCCTTCACGCACCGGGCACGTACTGGCCTACGGCGTGAATACACTCTTTTCGTGATCCTCAACGGCATCGGGCTCGGGATCGCCCTAGGGTGCCTCGGGATCGCCCGCTACGTGCTGGGCCTGGACAGCGTGCTGGCCTTCAATCTAGCCGGAAACGTGGTCGGTACCGGCCTCGGGACCATCTTCAGGTTCTGGGCGTACAAGCGGTGGGTCTTCCTGCATCCCGACGATCCGAAGGCCGCGCTATATGCCGCAGCCGATGCTCAGCGTAGTCAGAGCCTGCCCGAGCCGGTAGGCCGTCTGTAACTGCGGAAAAGCCGCCGGTAACCGCAGGGAACAGGCGGTATCGAAACAGATACTCCCGGGTTTTCAACACGATTCTTTCCCGTCGCGGCTTGCGCTGCGCAACACTTTTCGCGGCGGCCCGGCCGGCGCCGGGCCAGGTCCCGGACAACAGTCACACAACATTTTGGACAGCAGTCACACAATGCGCCGGTCACATGCGGAGAGGTCGATGATCTCGCCGTCCCGTACCGGCGCCCACACGCCGTCGAGCCGGGAATCCGCCAGATGGCGACCGTGCGTAGTATCGGCAACGTTCGCAGGCGCACCGGGCGACTTCGCTCCGCCTCGGGCGCCGCCACCATCATGCCTGCCCCCATGACCCGGACCACGGCCACCGTACTGGATGAAGGCTGTCATATTCGGGCAAACCGGATCAGAAGATCCGCATAATTACCTACCGGGGGGAGACGTGGCAACCGGACTGACACTCGCCGTCGACATCGGCACCGGCTTCACCACCGCCGCGGTTGCCGTCGACGGCCGGCTGGAACCGTTACGGCTTGCTCCGGACGGACCGATGCGTGCTGTTGTCAGCCTGAGCCACGACGGCCGGCTGTTGACCGGCTCGGCCGCCGCCGACATCGCGGCAACGCATCCTGACCGCGCGCAACCCTGCCCCCTGCAGGCTCTGGAGAACACCGACCAGGTGCAGCTCGGCAGCACGGTCATCCCCACGATCGAGCTGATCGCGGCCGTCCTGCGGCAGGTCGTACACGAGGCAACGCGTCACAGCGCAGGCCCGCCGCCGGCACAGGTGGTCCTCACGGCACCCGTCCGGTGGAGTGGCGCCGAGGTCGACCGGCTCCGGGCTGCCGCATTCAGGGCGGGCCTGACCAACGTCACCCTGCTCCCGGAACCGATTGCGGCAGCCCGCTGGCAGGCCGACCCGGCCGGCCTCCGGCCGGGGTCGACCATCGCCGTCTATGATCTCGGCGCCGCAACCTTCGCAGCAACCATTCTCACCGCGACACCCGGCGGGTTCGAGATCCGCGGCGAGCCCGGTGGCAACCCCGACTTCGGGGGCAACAAGATCGACGATATCCTGCTGCGCAGAGTCGCGGACCGTGCCGGCAAGACCGATTCACGCGCCTGGAACGCGTTGTGGGCCGACCCGAGCCCGTCCGGTCAGCAGCTGCACACCCGGATACGCCAGCAGGTCGTCGCGGCGAAGGAAGCGCTGTCGACCACGACCAGCCATACCGTCCGGGTCGGCGGATCCGTGGGAGACGTCGAGATCACCCGAGCGGATCTGGAAGCCTCGATCGACGGCGAGTTGCGCGCCACCGTGACGGAGCTGATCCGGACGGCCGAGAACGCGGGTGTGCGGCCGGGCGAGCTCGCCGAGATATTTCTCGTCGGCGGATCAGCCCAGATACCCCGGATATCAGCACTGTTGCTGGAGATGAGCGGCGTTCGGCCCCGACCCCCACACGATCCTCAATACGCGATCCCGTTGGGCGCGCTGCTCACCGTCGGCGCGGTGGGCAGCCCCACGGCGCCAGGGTATGGAGCGGGATACGCGGCCACGGCAACCGGCGGGGTTGCAACAGCCGGCGGGGCCGCTGCTGCGCACTCCGGTTCGGACCCCAACGCGACCCGCATTCTCCCGGAATCCGCCACGAGCGCGGCGGCGGTTGGCCCTGACGCGGATCCGCGCCACGGACAGGAGCAGCACCCGTCCGGAGCGCGAGGGCAGTACCCGTCCGGAGCACAGGACCAGTACGTACCCACCGCCCGGTATCCGTTCGGTCAGTTCCCCTCCGGCCCCCACAGCCCCTATACGCCGCAGACCAGCCCTCAGGGTAACCTTACGCCAGTAGGCGGATACCCTCCGCCTACTGGATACCCGCCACCGGGTGCGTACCCGGCAGGCCCGTACCCGGCAGGCGGGCCATCGGGACGACCGGCGTCGAGACGGACAGGACTGATCGCCGGGATCGCCGCGGCGGTGCTCATCGCCGTCGCCGTCCCGGTGATCGCGCTGACCGCGGCTAGTTCGGACAACCCGAAGACCGGACCATCCGCCGGCCCGACCCTGCCGGTGATCCCCGCGGGGCCGACGAGCGCCACGACGCCCGCCCGGCCGTCAACCCCCTCCACGACACCATCGACCACCAGCTCCACAGGCGGCCTTACCGCGGCCGAAAACGACCTGGAAGCGATGCTGGACCCCGCCGAAATGACCGACTGTGTGGAAAACTCGGACGACGAGGACTCCGACATAGACGCGTCCCTGAAATGCAGGTCGAACAACGGGACGACGGTACGCGCTTTCCACTACTACGACAGCGGCTCGCTGCACGGCGACATCAAGTACCGGTCGGACCAGATCACCGAGGACGGTGCCTGCCGGAACGGCAGGAACAGTGTCGAGACCTGGCATCTGCGCAGCGACCCGAATGTCGACGTCGGATCGCTGTTGTGTTACTACGACAACGGCTACTACGTCATATTCTGGAGCTACGACGACGATCTCGTCGCCTTCGTCGCCGGGAGCACCGACGCGGCAGCGCTCTTCGAGTGGTGGAAGGGATTCGATCCGCTGACCTGACGGGGCTGTGGTGACCGGGCTGAACAGCGCGCGACTATTGTTTTTTATGTGCTCGGAGACCCGAGGAAACTGTCGACCGAAGAACACGCAGCCTTTGTTTTTTGTGCGCTTGCAGGCCCGAGGAAACTAACGTGAATAACCGCCGTCGTCGGCGGGACCGCGCAGCCGTATCGCGTTCTCCTCGGCCAGCCGATAGAGCGTGCCGTACACCTCTTCGACGTGGGGCAGGTTCGCCAGCACGATTCGACCGCGTTCTCCCCCGCTTTCGATCGTCAACGTGCCGGATCCCACCAGGCGTTCCCAGAACGAGTGGTCGAACGAGATGTCGTTGAGCCGGAGCAACGGGATGTCACGGCCGTGGCGGGAGAGAATTCCCTCGCGGATGACGACCCGCTCCGTCGTGACGACGTAGTTCGTCGTGATCCACCGCAGCCACGGCCGCAGGCTCGCGAAAAAGAGCAGGACAGCCGCGGCTGTGATGGCAAGCCACTGGGCCGCGTGCTGGAACGAACCCGCCGGAACAGCCAGTACACCGAACAGGGTCAGGCCGAGAAGCACGACGAAGGCCGCCGCCGGTCCGGCCAGCCTGATCCAGTGTGGATGGAGGTGCAGCACGACCTCTTCGTCGCTGGTCAGAATGTTGTCCGGGAATCCCACCCGGCGATCGTCTCACCATCGGGGCAGCGGCCGGGCCGAGGGGTTGGCGGACGCGCCATCCGGCCACGGCGCCATCCGGCGGCAAGGCCGCCCCGGTCAGCGTCGCGCGGCGGCGTCACTGCGCGGTGAAGGCCGCCTTAGTCAGCGGAGGTGGACAACATCCCCCGCGGCGAACGCCCGCCCGTCGACGACCAGCCGGCCGTGATCGTCCACATCGGTCGCGGTTCCTGTGACGGCCGACCCGTCGGGCAGCTCGACCCGCACCTGCTGGCCGAGCGTGTCGCACACCGACCGGTAGGCATCCCCGGCGGTGGCGGGCTCGGCGAGCCACCGCCGATGCACCCTGACCAGCCCCCGCAACAGCTCGATGAGCAACTCGCCACGGCCGACGGCCGGTCGCGACGCCCGCTGCTGGCACAACACGACGCTGGTGGCTCCCGGTGGCAGCTCGTCGATGTCGGTGTCGACGTTGAGGCCCACACCGATAACCACCGCGGCCGTCCCGGACTGGCTGGGAACGGCCTCGGCCAGGATCCCCGCCAGCTTCGCGCCATCCACGAGCACGTCGTTCGGCCATTTGAGGGTCGCCGGTATCCCCGCGAACTCACGCAGCGTCGAGACCAGTGACAGGCCTGTGACCAACGGGAGCCAGCCCAGAACCCCCGCCGGCACGGCAGGCCGCAGCAGTACGGAGAAAGTCAGACCCGCACCCAACGGCGACGCCCACGACCGGTCGAGACGCCCACGACCGGCCCACTGGAGCTCGGCGACGAGCACCTGGCCCTCGCCAGCACCGGCCTTCGCGGCAGCGACAAGATCTGCATTGGTCGAACCGGTCTCCTGGACGACCCGGACATCCAGGCCGTCTCCGGCAAGAGCGGCCGGCAGCAGGCCGCCGTCCAGAGGAAACCGCCGGTGTCGCGTCATCGATGTCCACATGTCAGCCAGAGTGCCACCGCATCCTCACCGCAGACGTATGAAAAACTATATCGCAGCGTAGTTGCACATCCACGGTATCCCAGCGCCGGCCGCAACCGCGCCGGCATGCGCCGGCGGGCTCATGCGGCGGATACCGAATTGTCATGTCTCTGCCAGATCCCTGCCGGGCGCGGCCCGGATGCGGCGGCCCGGATGCGGCGGCGCGCCTGGGGCGCAGCGGCTGTTGCCGGCGAATCGAGCACGTGAGGCCGCGCCGGCCGTACGCTGCCCGGCATGGCGCTTCCCGTTCCCGCTCAGAACCCCTCGCAGGATCTGGCACCCGATCCTCTCACGGCCGCCGGCAAAATCGCCGAGTTGAAGCGAGTGACCGACGAAGCGGTGCATGCCGGTTCCCAACGGGCCGTCGACGCGCAGCACGCCAAAGGCAAGATGACAGCCCGTGAGCGCATTGAGGCGCTCCTCGACCCCGGCTCCTTCGTCGAGACGGATGCCTTCGCCCGGCACCGTGCGCACGACTTCGACCTGGCCCGAAACCGCCCTTATGGTGACGGTGTAGTGACCGGCTACGGCACGGTCGACGGCCGTCAGGTGTGCGTGTTCAGCCAGGACTTCACCGTCTTCGGCGGCAGCCTCGGCGAGGTTCTCGGCGAGAAGATCATAAAGATCATGGATCTGGCTCTGAAGACCGGCTGCCCGGTGGTGGGCATCAACGACTCGGGCGGCGCGCGCATCCAGGAGGGCGTCGTCGCGCTCGGGTTGTACGGCGAGATCTTCTATCGCAACGTGATGGCGTCGGGAGTCGTCCCGCAGCTTTCGCTGATCATGGGTCCGTGCGCCGGCGGTGCCGTGTACTCCCCCGCCATCACCGACTTCACGCTGATGGTCGACCAGACCAGCCACATGTTCATCACCGGTCCGGACGTCATCAAGACCGTGACCGGCGAGGACGTCGGCATGGAGGAGCTCGGCGGCGCCCACACACACAACTCCCGCAGCGGGGTCGCCCACTTCCAGGCCGCGGATGAGCTCGACTGCCTGGAGACCGCCAAGGCGCTGCTGGCGTTCCTGCCGTCGAACAACCTGACAGACGCCCCCGCCTTCGCCGAGGTGGCCGACGTGGAGGCGGAGGTCAGTCCGGAGCTGGACGTGTTCGTCCCGGATTCCCCCAACACGCCGTATGACATGCACACGGTGATCGGCTACCTTCTCGACGACGGTGACTTCCTCGAGGTCCACGCCCAGTTCGCGCAGAACATGATCTGCGGGTTCGGGCGGGTGGACGGGCGTTCCGTCGGCGTCGTCGCCAACCAGCCGATGCATTTCGCTGGCACCCTCGACATCGACGCCAGCGAGAAGGCGGCCCGCTTCGTCCGGACGTGTGACGCCTTCAACATCCCGATTCTCACGTTGGTCGACGTGCCGGGCTTCCTGCCCGGAACCTCGCAGGAATGGAACGGCATCATCCGCCGGGGCGCGAAGCTTATATACGCCTATGCCGAGGCGACGGTTCCAAAAGTGACCGTTATCACACGTAAAGCATACGGCGGCGCCTATGACGTCATGGGTTCGAAGCACCTGCGCGCCGATATCAACCTGGCCTGGCCGACCGCGGAAATCGCGGTGATGGGCGCCCAGGGCGCCGTGAACATCATCTACCGCCGCGAGCTCGCCTCCACCGAGAATCCCGACGCCCGCCGCGCGGAGCTGATCGCCGACTACACCGCGCACTTCGCCACCCCGTACATAGCCGCCGAACGCGGATACGTCGACGCGGTCATTCCTCCGTCGGCGACCCGGCGTGAAGTGATCCGGGCTCTTCGGCTGTTGCGGACCAAGCGGGAGTCCCTCCCTCCCAAAAAGCATGGAAACATCCCGCTGTGATCCTGCCGTAACGCTCATGCGGGACGTCCCGGCCACTCCTGCCGATCCTTGCCGTCCCACCGGTGGCGGGGGGGTCGGCGAACGGACCGAGACCCACGAAAGGATGATCAGATGGACAGCGGTGGTGATGGTCGCGCCCCGCACCTTCGGGTGGTGCCGACGAACGCGTCCGCCGAGGAAATAGCCGCCCTGGTAGCGGTGCTCTGCCTACGGGAGGCAGCACCGAGGGCCCCGCAGCCGCCTCCCTCGGGTTGGACGGACCGGTCCACGGCATTTCGGCAGAGCGTGCATTCCGGACCGGACGTGTGGCGCCGGACAGGGTTCACTCAAGGTATCCGAACACGCGCCGACTGGTAATTTTGTGATCACAACCCGATATCGCCGACCAGTGCGCAAGGCCCGGCATCCGGTCCGGCATCGCGAAACGACGTGAATGACAGGTTTGAGAGGCGTTGGGGAAGCGCATTCCCCGGCGCCTCCTACGATCATGTATGGGATCATGGCGATACACCATTAACGCGACTCCGGCAAGCGCAGATCCGACCAACAGACCCGCCCGATCAATGTCGGTGATCAGGTCCGCCGGAGGGACCACTGCCCCGGCAGTACACGACCTGCCCGACGATTCCTTTTGACAGCGCCAGAACAACAGCCTGCACCGCCGAACTCGCCTAGACTCAGCCACGCTGAACGAGGACGGGAGAAACGTGCGTAAGATCCTCATTGCCAACCGGGGAGAGATCGCTGTCCGGGTTGCCCGGGCATGCCGCGACGCCGGGTATGCCAGCGTCGCCGTGTACGCGGAGCCCGACATCGACGCTCTGCACGTACGCATCGCGGACGAAGCGTACGTCCTCTCCGGCAGCACGCCGGGTGATTCGTACCTGCGGATCGACAAGATTCTCGACGCGTGTCGCACCAGCGGCGCCGACGCCGTCCATCCCGGATACGGCTTCCTGTCGGAAAACGCCGACTTCGCCGAGGCCGTCATCGACGCCGGGCTGACCTGGATCGGACCGCCACCCGAAGCGATCCGGCGCCTCGGTGACAAGACCGCGGCCCGCCACATCGCCCTCGCCGTAGGCGCACCGCTGGCACCGGGCACCGCCGACCCGGTCGGGGGCGTGGACGAGGTCGTGGCCTTCGCCGACCAGTACGGACTGCCGGTCGCGATCAAGGCCGCGTTCGGGGGCGGTGGCCGCGGGCTCAAGGTCGCTTGGAACGCCGAGGAGCTACCCGAGCTGTTCGAAAGCGCGGTGCGTGAGGCCACCGCCGCCTTCGGCCGCGGTGAGTGCTTCGTGGAGCGCTACCTCGACCAGCCACGCCACGTCGAGACCCAGATCCTCGCGGACAGCCACGGCACGGTCGTCGTCGTCGGCACTCGGGACTGCTCCTTGCAGCGGCGCTACCAGAAGCTCGTCGAGGAGGCGCCGGCACCGTTCCTCACCGAGGCCCAGCACGACTCGCTCTACGAGGCGTCCCGCGCGATCTGCCGGGAGGCCGGCTACGTGGGAGCGGGGACGGTCGAGTTCCTCGTCGCCCGGGACGGCATGATCAGTTTTCTCGAGGTCAACACCCGACTGCAGGTCGAGCATCCCGTCACCGAGGAGACCAGCGGCATCGATCTCGTCCGGGCGCAGTTCCGGATCGCCGAAGGTGAGGCGCTGGACCCGGTCGACCCGACCCCACGGGGGCACTCGATCGAGTTCCGCATCAACGGTGAGGATCCAGGCCGCAGCTTCCTGCCGGCGCCGGGAACGGTCACCCGGTTCGTCGCGCCCACCGGGCCGGGCGTGCGCGTCGACACCGGCGTCGAATCCGGCAACGTGATCGGTGGTGCCTTCGACTCGCTGCTTGCCAAGCTGATCGTCACGGGCGCGACCCGTACCGAAGCCCTGCAACGCGCTCGTCGCGCCCTGGACGAGATGGCCGTGGACGGCATGGCCACGGTCCTGCCGTTCCACCAGGCCGTCGTGCGGGATCCGGCATTCGCACCGGTCGACGCCACCGAACCGTTCCGGGTGCACAACCGCTGGATCGAGACCGAGTTCGACAACATCATCCCCGTCTTCACCGGCGGGGTGGACGCCGACACCGAACCGGCGGCACGGGAGTCGGTCGTCGTGGAGGTCGGCGGTCGGCGCCTCGAGGTCGTCCTGCCCGCGGGCTTCGGGACGGCCGCCGCGGGCGGCCCCGCTGCCGGGGGAACGGCCCGGCCACGGCGGCGGTCGGGCACGAAGGCCGCCCGCGCGGCCACCGGGAACGAGCTGACCAGCCCGATGCAGGGGACCATCGTCAAGATTGCGGTCAGTGACGGGGACACGGTCGAGGCCGGTGACCTTGTCGTCGTCCTGGAAGCCATGAAGATGGAACAGCCGATCACCGCGCACCGGGCGGGCACCGTGACGGGGCTCACCGCAACCGTCGGTGGGGTCGTTTCCAGCGGCGCAGTCCTCTGCGAGATCAAGGATTAGCAAGGACCAGCCCGACCGGTTCGGTCCTGTTCGTTCGTAGGCTTGAGGCCATGGGCGCTGACAGCACGGGTAAGGACGGGGCTTCCTCGGAGAGGTCGGTGGAGTCGGGCGGCGCGGCGCCGGTACCGCCCGAGCGTCCTCCACTGACCGGCCGGGTGTACTACTTGGTGGGCGGGACGCTGCCTCCGCGGTACAACCGGTGGATCGCCCACGATCTGACCGGTCCGCGGTGGCGCATCCGACAGGCGTCCCGGCCACCGCTGCTCATGTTGCCGTTCGCCATCATGTTCGCGCTGCTGCCCGGCCGGCTGGACGTCCGGCTCACCCTCTCGATCTTTCTTCTGGTAGCCGCGGTGGGTCTGGGGTTCGCCACCGGCGGTTACTTCCGCAACCGCCGCCTCGTCCAGCACGGGTTCCCCCCGATATTTCCTCCCGAGGAGGAGCAAGACACCGACCACGGCACCGTCGACCACGAGGCTGTCGATCACAGCCGCGCAGGGGTCGATCGCGACCACACGGGGACGGACGACCGCTGACAGGTGCCATTGCCGTACCACGGCACCTTCCAACGACACCTGCCAGCCACGCCCGCCACCCTGGTCAGAAGCTCGCGAACAGGTCCCGGGGCATGGCGATCCGAGCAGCTTCGGTCAACGAGCCGGACACCGACGGGTAGATCGTGAAGGTGTGGGCAACCTGGTCGACGGTGAGACCGTTGGCCACGGCCAGCGAAACCGGGAAGATCATCTCTGATGCTCTCGGTGCCACGACCACCCCGCCGAGGACGCTGCCGCTACCGGGTCGGCAGAACAGCTTCACGAAGCCGTCGGTGATGCCCTGCATCTTCGCGCGCGGGTTGCGCGCCAGCGGAAGGATCGTCGTCTGAGCGGCCACCACACCCGACTCGATCATTTTCTGCGAGATGCCGACCGTCGCGATCTCCGGCTCGGTGAAGATGTTGGACGACACGGTGCCCAGCCGCAGCGGCGTAACCGCCTCGCCGAGCGCGTGCCACATGGCGATCCGGCCCTGCATGGCGGCGACCGACGCCAGCGGCAGCACGCCGGTGCAGTCACCGGCGGCGTACACCCCCGGCACCGATGTTCTCGACATCCGGTCGACCTCGATATGGCCGGTGGCATTACGCCGTATCCCGACCTCGGCGAGCCCGATGTCCGACGTCCGTGGCACCGACCCGACCGCCATCAGGACGTGGCTGCCTGTGATGGTCCGGCCATCCGCGAGATCGACCTCGACGCCGTCGCCGACCCGGCGGGCGGCCTCGGCCCGGGCCCGGCCCAGCACGGTCACTCCTCTGCGCTGGAACACCTCCTCGAGCACCCGGGCGGCGTCGAGGTCCTCCCCGGGCAGCACCCGGTCCCGGGAGGAGACAAGCGTCACGTTCGCGCCGAGCGCCTGGTAGGCGCTGGCGAACTCGGCGCCGGTGACACCGGAGCCGACGACAATCAGATGCTCGGGCAGTTTCTTCAGGTCGTAGAGATGGCGCCAGGTGAGAATTCTCTCGCCGTCCGGTACGACAGTCGGCAGAATTCTCGGTGACGCCCCGGTCGCGATCAGGATGATGTCGCCGAAGAATGCCTCGCCGGAGTCGACCTCGACAGCGTGCGGACCGACCAGCCGGCCGCGGGCGTGCACGACCCGGACGGCCTCCTTCTCCAGCCGGGTCTCGATGTCGCGGGACTGCGCCGCGGCGAGCCCACGCACCCGGGCGTGGACCCGCTCGATGTCCACGCCGACACCAGGAGGTAGCCCCGGACCAGGCACTGCTCCGGCATTCCAGCCCTCCTCCGGCAGGACGCACTCGCCGTCACGCAGCCGGACTCCGAGGGACGGCGCTGCTGCGAGGTCCGTCATCGCGGCCGATGTCGCGATCAACGTCTTGGACGGGACACAGTCGGTGAGGACGCATGCACCGCCCACCCCGTCCGAATCGATGAGCGTGACGAACGCCCCGAGCTCGGCCCCGACAAGAGCCGCCTCATACCCGCCGGGCCCTCCTCCGAGAATGACGATTCGCGGCACCTGCGCGCTCCCTCCGGTGGCCGGGATTCTCACCAGCTATCTTGCCTTGTCCAAGGTGTAAGCAACCATCGCCTGAACAGTCACTCTGCCGCAGTCCGCGAGCACACTCCCACCCGGGCCGGCATCGGGTGGGCCGGGATGCCGATGGTCGGGGTCTAGACTGTCTTTCGCGTAGCTGTCGAACACCGACGATCGGATCTGTGGAGTCCCGCCGGAGACCCTCTTGCTGTTATGGCGCGGTTGCGGTGCGCAGCGTCGCACGAAGCCGGATCCACGGACGTCGCGATCAGGGTCCGTAGCCGCCCGTGCAACCGCGGTCGGATCGACCGCGGCGTATGGGACGGGCGGGCAGGTACGCGGTCCGGAGCCGGCCGGAAACGGTCGAGGGTTCCCCGTGCGGCGCATCCGCGGCGGCGGGGCAGGAAGTGGGTACGGGTAGGCGCCAGTGAAGATCCTCCAGGCAGTTCTTTGCCGCTGCCGTGACGACCGCGGCACACAGGCCGGTGAAGGGCACACACGATGACCTTGTACGCTGCCTACGGCAGCAATCTCGACCCGGCCCAGATGAAGGAACGCGCGCCCCACGCCCCGGTCATCGGGACCGGTTGGATCCACGGGTGGCGGCTCACCTTCGGCGGCGAGGACGTCGGTTGGGAAGGCGCGCTGGCCACCATCGTCGAGTCGTCGCCCGGATCCCACGTGTACGTGATGCTCTACGACGTCGCCGGGCGTGACCTGAAGCAACTCGACGTCTGGGAGGGGGTGGACGCCGGCCTCTACACCCGCATCCGCGTACGGATATCCACTCTGGACGGCGAGGCGCTTGCCTGGACGTACGTGCTGGACGCCTACGAGGGCGGGCTGCCGTCCAAACGGTACGTCGCCATCATGGCCGACGCGGCGGAACGGGCCGGCGCCCCGGCCGACTACGTGGCCGATCTGCGCAACCGTCCCACCGCGTAGTTCCCGCCGCCGCGCCCCGGCGGTACACGCGGTACACGCGGTACACGCGGTACACCGCAGCCTGCCTCCGGGCTGCCGTCACGGGAACAGCTGTGGACGCAACCGGCCGGCCCGCCGGGCAAATGTAAGACCCCAAGCAGGATCAAGCGCAGGCTCCAGAGCAGAATTTAGCTACTCTCGGTACCTGCGGGTGAGCAGCCAAACCCTCGGGGCTGGACGGACTGCCCCCTTGCAGCCAACTCGTCTCCCAACAGCCCGAGAATCCGGACGAGATCAGCCTGGTCCTGCTCGGACAGCACGTCGAACAGCGCCGATGCCCGCTCGACGTGCTCCTGACCGACACGGTCCACCACCTGTTCACCCTTGCTGGTCAAGGTGATGAGTATCGCCCGACGGTCACGCGGATGCCGGGTACGGCGTACAAGGCCCTCGTGCTCGAGAGTGTCCACGAGCCCCGTCACGGCCCTGGCTGTGGTGCCGAGGTCCTGAACAAGATCACGCATGATGGGCGGATGCGGGTGGTGCCGCAGTGCCGACAGCAACCGGACACCGGCCGGACTGAGACCACCCAGCCCCACGGATGCGTGCAGGTACCTAACCCAGGCAGGACCAAAACGGGCAAATGCGTAGAAAACCTGCTCTCGCAAGGAGTGCGCGACCCCACGATCAGCATTTACCGCAGGCATGTCACCCATTGGACAAACCCTTACTGGGTTCACAATCAGCAGTGGTACCGTTGCCAAGGTCAGTATGCAAGAGCACAGATCATCTTAACGAGTAGGGAGACGCCGATGTCGGCGCTCGCGCGCTGGTGCCTCCGGCACCGCCGGCTTGTGATCTCTTTCTGGATCGTCGCCTTCCTGGCGGGAGGCGCCACAGCCGGCACCACAGCCGGCCGGCTGACCTTCGACTTCTCTCTACCCGGCCAGCCCGGCTACGAGACAGCCAAGAAAGTACTCGAGACCTACCACACGGAGAGTCAGGGCGCGCCGATCATCCTGGTGCTGTCGACGAAGCCCGGTGAAAAGGTCACCGACCAGCAGGCGACGGACAGCTTCGCCGCGGTCGAGCGGGACGTACACGGTGTCCGGGTCGTCGGAAGAGCGGAAACCGGTGACGACATCTTCGTCACCGGCGACGGACGAGCCCAGTTCGCATACGCCTTCTACCCACCGCAGACCAGCTTCACGTCCGAGACCATCGACGATCTGAAGAAATCGCTCGCCCAGCACACACCGACGGGGCTGACCGGGAGCGTCACCGGTCTGGACGAGCTGGCAACCAACGGCGCCAACGACTCGGGACCGGGGGTACTGCTCGAAACCCTGCTCGCCGGACTCGGCGCCCTGGCGATTCTCGCCTTCGTCTTCGCCTCGCTGCTCGCGCTGCTGCCGCTGCTCGTCGCCGCGGTGGCAATCCTGTCGACCTTCCTGGTCCTGCTGGGGCTGACCGTCTTCGCGGACGTGTCGTTCCTGGTACAGTTCCTCGTCTCCCTGATCGGCCTCGGTGTCGCCATCGACTACTCGCTGCTGATCGTCACCCGTTGGCGCGAGGAACGTGCGCACGGTCGGGACAACCACGACGCCGTCGTGGCCTCGATGGAGTCGGCAGGCCACGCCGTGCTGTTCAGCGGTCTCACCGTGGCGATCGGCCTGGTCGCGCTGGTCGTCATCCCGGTGCCCTTCCTGCGCTCCGTCGGCTACGGCGGAATGCTCATCCCACTGATCAGCGTGGCGGTCACGACCACCCTGCTGCCCGCGCTGCTGGGTGGCATCGGCCCCCGGGTCGACTGGCCGCGTATCCGGCACGAGAACACCGCGAGCCGGTTCTGGACGAGATGGGCGTCGCTGCTGGTGCGTCACCGCTGGATCGGCGCCGGTGTCGGTATCGCCATCCTCACCGCTTTGATCATTCCGTTCTTCGGGGTCCAGATCGGTACGGCGCAGTCCGGATCGCTGGCGAAGACCGGTCCCGCCTACGAGGCGCTGAAAGTCCTGGAGGACGGCGGTGCCCCGAAGGGCATCCTCACCCCGGCCGAGATTCTGGTCCAGTCACCTGTGGCAGGCGACGTGGTGCAGCGCGCCCGAGCTGTGGACGGCGTGGTCACCGTGACCGCCCCGACCGGCCCCGAGTCGAACCAGGCCGGCACGTCACTGATCATTGCCGTGCCGGACAAGGAGACCGCGGGCGGAAGCAGCACCGACCCGATCCGCAGAATGCGATCCGCGCTGCACGACGTGCCCGGAGTCATCGGCCTGACCGGGATCGGCGCATTGCAGCTGGACTACCTGCACGGTGTCTACGGGGTGTTTCCCTGGGCCCTGGCTCTGATCGTCATCGTCACCTACGTCCTGCTGGTGCGGGCCTTCCGCTCGCTGCTGCTGCCGCTGAAGGCAGTGTTGCTCAACCTCGTCTCGCTGGGGGCGACGTTCGGGGCCACAGTGCTGTTCTGGCAGCATGGTTATGGCTCCGAGCAGATCTACGGCATCGAAGCCACGGGTGCCATCACCTTCTGGTTGCCGCTGATGGTCTTCGCGTTCCTGTTCGGTCTGTCCATGGACTACGAGGTGTTCATCCTCGCCCGCATCCGCGAGGAGTACGACACCCGCGGCGACACCAACGCCGCTGTCATCGAAGGAGTCGGCCGCACCGGGCGGCTGGTCACGTCGGCCGCCCTGATCCTGTTCCTGTCGTTCCTGTCGCTGTCGACCGGGCCGCAGACCGACATCAAGCTGTTCGCGACCGCGCTCGGCTTCGGCATCCTGCTGGACGCGACGGTCGTCCGGATGCTCCTGGTGCCAGCCCTGGTCTCCCTGTTCGGCAGCTGGAACTGGTATCTGCCGGACTGGGTCGCGAAGCTGCTGCGGATCGAGAAGTCGCACCCGCAGCCAGCTGTCCCGGAACCCCGCTCCCGGCCCGAGCCGAGCATCCAGGTCCCCACCAGCTCCAGATAGAACCGCCTGTCAAAGGAGTGAAGCCGGCGGCCGACGGGAACACCCGTCGGCCGCCGGCTTCACTTATACTCTGGGCCTATTGCTCAGCTTTTTCGGCGACTGTGAAAAGTCATTCGCCGGCCTCGGCCTCACCGGCCGCCGACACCAGATCGACCGCGGTGGTCGCCAGCAGCCGGACACCAAGACCGATAGCCCGCTCGTCCACGTCGAACCGACCCTGATGAAGATCATAAATGGGGCCGCCAGGACTGCGGGTGCCCAACCTCGCGAGCGCTCCCGGCACCCGCTGGAGGTACCAGGCGAAGTCCTCACCGCCCAGGGACTGGCCCGTGGGGGCGACGGCATCCTCACCGATCGCCGTCACGGTCGCCCGGCGAAGCGCCTCCGTAGCGCTCACGGAGTTGAGCACCGGAGGTACGTCCTGGCGGTGCTCAATCGTCGCAGTAGCGCCGAACGGCGCCACGATCTGCGAGACCAGCCGTTCGACCATAGCCGGTGCCTGTTTCCACAGTTCTTCGTCGAGCAGCCGCAACGTGCCCCGTAGGAGACCGCTGCGGGGAATTGCGTTCGGGACGCTTCCCGCCTCGATCTGTCCCCAGACCAGGCATGCCGCCGCACGGGGATCGACCGTTCGCGACAGCGCCGCGGGCAGCCCGGTCACGACCTGCGCCAACGCGTACACCAGATCCACGGTGTTCTGTGGACGCGAGGTATGTCCACCAGGACCCTGCAGCCGGACTTCGATGTAGTCCGTCGCGGCCGTGATCGGACCGCTGCGGATGCCGACGCGCCCGACCTCGAGCGCCGGGTCACAGTGGACGGCTGTCGCCGCGGTCACCGAATCCAGCACACCCTCACGAATCAGATCGAGTGCGCCACCGGGCATGACCTCCTCGGCCGGCTGGAACACCAGTCGGACGGTGCCGGGCAACGAATGGCGCTCGTCGAACGCCGCAAGTGCCATGCCGACCCCGAGCACGATCGCGGTGTGGACGTCGTGCCCGCAAGCATGGCTCACTCCTGACACACAGGAGGAGTAAGGGAGATCTTTTTCGTCCCGGATCGGTAGCGCGTCGATGTCCGCGCGGACCATGACAACGGGGCCGGAACCTGTACCGACATCGCACCACAGGCCGGTACCCGAGGACATGACCCGTGGCTTCAGACCAGAACCGTTGAGCGACTCCGCGATCAGTTCGGTCGTCCTCAACTCCTGCCAGGACAGCTCGGGATGCGCGTGGATGTCACGACGGACATCCACAAGATCTTTTTCATTGTCTTCCAGCCAGGATGCGACGAAGTTCTCAACCTTCACCGCGCAGCCACCTGCCCCGCGCCCCTACCTTGACTCACGAGCCCTCGACACCGAAAAGCCATGGCCCCCTGCAAGTCAAACCCCCACTCTCCTGGCGTCAGAGAACTACTGAATGTTACTGCGTGCCGAGACGCCCGCGGCGACACGGCAACCGGAACGACGCGGCAACCGGGGCGCAGCAGACGCCGACATGCCATCGCCGGATTCCGGGCAGATCGGCTCACAGCCCACGAGGAACGCCGAGAGTCGCAGCGCAAAGTCGCACCGCCGCGGGCAGGAGCACCATCGCTCGCCACCTGTCAACCACGGTACCCGCCCCCGTTACCCCTGGCGTAAATATTCGGTCAACCCGTGGGGTGCCAGGACGTTTGTGCAGCTCAGCCGGGGTGTGGGAGTCAAGATTCCATGGGTTGGCCGAACACGTACCCCCTGGCCGCCACGGCCTCTTACCCCCGACTGCTTACCCCCGACTGCTTACCCCCGACTACTTAGCCCCGACCGCGCCCCGCGGTCTGCCCGCCTCAGCCCGCGGCGCGGGAGCAACTGCAGGATCCTCGGGTTCTCACTCAAGATCCGCAGACATGGGAAAAGAGCCATGAGCATACACCGTGTGGCCAACCAGAACACAAGAACTGTTGACCATACCGCCTTTGCGCTGCTAAAGCGGCCGGCCAGACTTCATCTCCCGAAGAAGGGCGTCGACCACCGCAGCAAGATCCCCGTCGGCCCGTTGCGCCGCCGCACGCTGACGGTCGCAGCTCGAGCCAACCTCCAGAATGTGCAGGACGTCGGTGAGCTCGTCGACACATTCCAGCCGCCGCGCGACGGGCAGCAGATCGTTCACGAGACCGGCGATCTCGTCCCGGACTCCTCGGGTCGTGCCCTGCTCGTCGAGCAGGATCTCGGCGTCCAGGCCGTACCGCGCGGCCCGCCACTTGTTCTCCTGCACGACCCAGCGCTGTGGTGTCGGCAGCCGGTAACCCTCGTCGAGCCAGGTGTTCATCCGGTCGACCAGGCACTGTGTCAAAGCGGCGATCGCCCCGATCTCCAGCAGGGTCGGCAACCCGTCACAGATGCGCAGTTCCACCGTGCCGAAGTCCGGGTGGGGCCGGACGTCCCACCACACCTCACGGATGGTCTCCACCGTTCCGGATGACACCAGCGTCGCCACGAACTGCTCGAACTGTCCCCAGTCCGAAAGAAGGTACGGCAGGCCGGCGGTGGGCATGCTCTCGAACACCTTCGAGCGTGATGACGCAAGCCCTGTGTCCAGACCCAGCCAGAACGGCGAGGAGGCCGACAGCGCAAGGAAATGCGGGATGTAGGCGGCAAGCGCGTTCACAACGGGAATCGCCCTGTCCCGCGCGGGGACACCGACATGCACGTGCACGCCGAAAACCAGCAGGCGCCGGGCGACCCACTGCATCCGTTCCAGGATCGAGCGGTAGCGCGGGTCCGGGCTGACCTGTTGCGTGGCATAGCTGGTGAGCGGGTGGGTACCGCTGCACATCAGGGCAAGCCCGCGTGATGCGGCCAGATCCTCGATGAGACCGACGGTCACGGACAGGTCGGCCTTGGCGTCGGCAACCGTGTCACAGACACCGGTGACAACCTCGATGATCGATTCGAACAGCTCGTGTTTGGCCCGCTGTTCGGCATGTTCACCGATCTTGGCCTGGTACTCGTCGAGAATGGCGCTCGCCGCCCCGCGAAGTTGACGAGTACGACGATCAACCAATGCCAGCTCCCACTCGATGCCGAGACTGGACGTCGGCGACGGCGAGAAAGGTATCTGCATTCCCGGGCCTCCTGTCGTATCCGGCGTGTGATCCACCACCGACGCCGTCCGGAGCCGAACCATCCATCCGATCCGGCTGTCCGTCCGGATGCGGATTCACCGGTCATACCCACAACACGGCGTGCGATGCGGCCAGGTAACCGTAAAACGGCCGGGGGACGTCCGGAGGCAATTTCACCTGCCGCACCTGCCGGCCGCGGGCGGAATACGCGAGGGCTGCGGGTGAAGGCGGCGAGCTTTACGCTGTCGGGAGTACGCGGATGCCCAGCTCACGTAGCTGGCGGGCATCGATCGGGGTCGGTGCGCCGGTCATCGGGTCAAGTCCGGACTGGGTTTTCGGGAAGGCGATGACCTCGCGGATGTTGTCCTCGCCGGCCAGGATCGCCACCAGCCGGTCGATGCCGACGGCGAAACCACCGTGAGGCGGGGCGCCGTAGGAGAACGGCGTCAGGAAGAAACCGAACCGGCGGTCGGCATCCTCCGCCGAGATCCCCAGCGCGGTGAAGATACGCTGTTGCAGGTCGGGCTCGTGGATCCGGATCGAACCCGAGCCAAGCTCCCAGCCGTTGAGCACCAGGTCGTAGGCGCGGCTGCGGACGGCCAGCGGCTCGGTCTCGAGCTTGTCGAGATCGTCGGGATGCGGCCGGGTGAAGGGGTGATGGCCGGGCTTGGGACGTCCGGTCTGCGTGTCGACCCCCACGAACAGCGGGAAGTCAGTGATCCAGACAAAACGGAACCCGCCCTCACCGGCGGGCGGGCGGCCGATGCCGTTACGGAGCTGGCCGAGCACCTCACAGACCGTCGTCCACTCGTCGGCGACGAGCAGCAGCAGGTCGCCGTCCTCACCCCCGGTCGCCTTCACGATCGCGGCCAGCTCGGCAGCGGAGAGGAACTTCGCCACCGGCGACTCCAGCGATCCGCCGGCGCCGACCCGCATCCACACCAGGCCCTTCGCGCCGAGCTGCTTGGCCCGCTCGGTCAGCGCGTCCAGGGCCTTGCGGTTGTGCGCGGCCGAACCGTCCGGCACGCGGATACCCTTCACCGACGGCGCCCCGGCGAATGCCTGGAAGGCGCTGCCCGTGAAGACCCCGGTCAGCTCGACGAGCTCCATGCCGAAGCGCAGGTCGGGCTTGTCCACACCGAAGCGGTCCATGGCCTCGTGCCAGGTGATGCGCTCGATCGGCGGAACCGGCCCGCCGGTCACGGCCCGCGCGGCAGTCAGCACGGCAGCAGAGATCACTTCCAGAACGTCGTCCTGGTCGACGAAACTCATCTCGACGTCCAGCTGGGTGAACTCGTACTGCCGGTCGGCGCGCAGGTCCTCATCGCGCAGGCAGCGGGCGAACTGGAAGTAACGGTCGGTACCACCCACCATCAACAGCTGCTTGAACAGCTGCGGGGACTGCGGCAGCGCATAGAAGCTGCCCGGGAACTGCCGGGACGGCACGACGAACTCCCGCGCCCCCTCCGGTGTGGACGGCATGAGCAGCGGAGTCTCGACCTCGACGAAATCCCGGGGCACCAGGACGGAGCGCAGCGCGGCCAGGACCGCCGAACGGGTACGCAGGTTGCGCTGCATGCGCTCGCGGCGCAGGTCCAGGTACCGGTAGGTGAGCCGGGTCGCCTCGTCGACCGAGTCCGCCCGCTCGTCGATCGGGAACGGCGGCGGGACCGCCGGGGAGAGGACCGTCACCGTGCAGTCGTGCAGTTCGACCTCTCCGGTGGCCAGGCTGGGGTTCCTCGTCCCCTCGGGTCGGGCCGCCACCGTTGCGGTGACGACGACGACGTACTCGGACCGGACGTCCACGGATCCGTCCACCACGCACTGCACCTGGCCGGAGTGGTCCCGCAGGTCGACGAACATCAGCGACTGGCCGTGCTGGCGGCGGCGAGCCACCCAGCCGCATACCGTAACCGTCTCACCGATGTGCTCCGTGCGCAGCGCACCGCACAGGTGTGACCGCATCGCCGTCTTCATCGACCGTTCCGCCCGTTCGCTGTAGTTCCTGAGCACGCCCGTATCACGACGCCTGTATCGCGACCGACCTTACCGGCCCGAACCACGGTGACCGATCAAATTGATGCCCCGGGGCTTCCGAGAGCGCGCCCGGGCCCTGGACAACCATCCCACCGAGTGACCAGATGCCCGCTGATCATAAGGCCGGATCACCATCGGTCCTGGTCAGACAAACGCTAACGGGAGCGCAGTGCGCGGATGAAGCGGGCGACCTCGCTGCGGAGGGCTGCCGGTACCCGCAGCACCTGGCGTCCGGCCGGGGTCATCAGGTCGACGGTGATCAGATCACCGTGCTTACGCCCCTGGGACGCCGACACCACCCGCCGGTCGAACGCGACGTCGAAGTAGTCACCCGCCCGCGGGAACGGCGCGACGACCAGCAGCCGACGGGTGGTGAGCAGGATCCAGCGTGACGTCCCGAGCCGGTGCCCGATGAACCGCTCGGCACGCGCGGTGAGCGCACCCGGGCCGGAGGGGCCGGTGAGCCGGCCCCGGAGCACGACCTCGGTGAACTCCCCCGGCTCCAGCGGAACCTCCGGCGGGCTGACCTTCCGTGCTGGTTGTACGCGCACACCGTCCAGCCTTCCACCGTGGGTGCCGTCCGCGCAGGGCTACGCCCACCTCTGGCAGGGCCACACCGGCCTCGGACGAGCCGGCCACCGCCTCCGGCACGGCTCGGCGTTGTGATACTTACCGACCGCTGGCGAAGCCTTGTGATACCAAACAGCCCTGTAGGTATCACAAGGCCGCCGGGACGATGCCGCCGATGCGGGCGCGGGCCTGGCAAGGTCGAGGAGCTGTCGCGTACCCGGAGGGTGCGCAAAGCGACGAGAAACGCCGCCAGGGGTGTGCCCCGCGCCCGGCGGTCAGAAGGCGTCGGCGGGGTGGTAGATCCCCCAGACCGCACGCAGGGCGTGGCAGACCTCGCCGACCGTGGCCCGGGCGCGCAGCGCCTCCTTGAGCGGGTAGAGGACGTTGTCGGTTCCCTGCGCGGCTGCCTTCACCGCGTCCAGATGGCGGGTCACCTCGGTGTTGTCGCGGTCGGCTCGCAGGGTGGCCAGCCGGACCGACTGATCGGCCTCGATCGCCGGGTCGACCCGCAGCGGCTCGTAGATCTCCTCCTGCGCAGCACGGAATCGGTTGACGCCGACCACGGTGCGTGAGCCGTCCTCGATTCCCTTCATGACCGCGTAGGCGGAGTTCTCGATCTCGCTCTTCTGGTAGCCCTGCTCGATCGCGGCGACGGCTCCCCCACGCTTCTCGACCTGTTCCATGAGCTCACGGGCGGCCTGCTCGACGTCGTCGGTGAGGGCCTCGACCGCGTAGGAACCGGCGAACGGATCGACCGTGGCGGTGATGTCCGTCTCGTAGGCGAGAACCTGCTGGGTGCGCAGTGCCAGCGTCGCGGCCTTGACCGTCGGCAAGGCGATGGCCTCGTCGTAGGAGTTCGTGTGCAGGCTCTGGGTGCCTCCCAGCACCGCGGCGAGGCCCTGTACGGCGACCCGGACAAGGTTGACCTCGGGCTGCTGAGCGGTGAGCTGCACGCCCGCGGTCTGGGTGTGGAAGCGCAGCATCATCGACTTGGGATTCGTCGCGCCGAAGGTGTTCTTCATCACGTCCGCCCAGATCCGGCGGGCGGCGCGGAATTTCGCCACCTCCTCCAGCAGGGTCGTGCGGGAGACGAAGAAGAAGGAAAGCCGGGGGGCGAATTCGTCCACGGCGAGTCCCGCTTCGACGGCGGCCCGGACGTAGGCGATGCCGTTCGCGAGGGTGAAGGCGATCTCCTGCGCGGGTGTGGCCCCGGCCTCTGCCATGTGGTAGCCGGAAATCGAGATCGTGTTCCATCGGGGGATCTCGTTGCGGCAGTATGCAAACGTGTCCGAAACCAGCCGCAGGGACGGTGCGGGCGGATAGATGTAGGTACCGCGGGCGATGTATTCCTTGAGAACGTCGTTCTGGATGGTTCCAGTGATCTTCGCGCCGGGGACGCTCTGTTCCTCGGCAACCAGTTGGTACAGCAGCAGCAGGACCGACGCCGGCGCGTTGATGGTCATCGACGTGGAGACCTTGTCCAGCGGGATACCGGCGAAGAGCACCCGCATGTCCTCGATCGAGTCGATCGCCACCCCGACCTTCCCGATCTCGCCGTGAGCGATCGGTTCGTCGGAGTCGTAGCCCATCTGGGTGGGCAGGTCGAACGCGACCGAAAGCCCTCCGGTGCCCGCGGCAACGAGCGAGTGGTATCGCTCGTTGGACTCCCTGGCGGTGCCGAAGCCGGCGTACTGCCGCATTGTCCACGGCTTGCCGGTGTACATGGTCGGGTAGACGCCCCGGGTGAACGGGTACTCACCGGGCGAACCCAGGCGCTCCGCCGAACCCTCAGGAAGATCGGACGCACTGTAAACTGGCTTGATCGGCTGGCCGGACTCCGACAGACGCTCGCTCATGGCCAGATCGTAGGGAAACCCTGCCTACTCATGCGCGATTCCCGCGCCGGGTTCACCGTCACGTACAGCGGCGCCGCAGATCGGTGGCGGGGGCAAGCGAGTCGGTGCCCGGTGCCGCCATGCGCCGGCCCGCAGGCCTACCGGCCCCACCAGCCAGCACCGTCCGTCCCGGCACCAAGCCGAGCCGAGCCGAGCCGGTGGCCGGAGCCCTTGCCCGGATCCGACCACAAAGCAGGCAAAAGCGGTTATTCTCGTCGGCTTCCGTTGGAAAAGCGCACATGTGACTGCCGTTACGTCTACCGTTGACGGAAAGGCTCCACGGCGCACGCCACCGACAGAACCGACGTGCGGTCGCGTGGGTTCATACTGCCCGGCCGACGTGGCCCGCCGGGAGTCCGGTCGGTTATCTCCAGGACGGGAACGGGGCTGCCCATGACCGGCGACACCATAACCCAGTTGACCGTCGAGACGATCAGGACGGAGCTCGTCGCGCTCTCGGCCGGATCGGGTGTGAACGTCGAGAAACTCGAGAGATCGTCGCTGGTGAAACTGCTGCCGGAAACACCTGAGGAATGGTCGGACAACCAACGCGCCGCGGCATTACAGAAGATCATAGTCGAGTGCTGTCATGCAATTACTCAGGAAAAGCTGCGGACCGGCGCGCAGATCGGTTTCAATATCGACGGAGAGAATCCGGACGAGTCATCCCTGACGGCCCGGATCGATGCGCTCGCGCACCGGCGAGGCCGGCACGAGCGGACGGTACGAGAATGGTTCTACCGGGGGACCGTCGAGGCGGCGCTCCTGCTCAGGCAGCGGGTGACGGAGCTGAACGGTCGTGCCGGCTGGCAGGACTACCTGCCGGGGAACAGTCCGCCGGACCTCCTCGACGCCGATCGGCCACGGTTCCTCCTCGACCGGACCGAACTGCTGGTGCGGCTTTCCGGCCGGATCCCGGCGGAGGTGCTGATATTCCGCTCCCTGGTCGCGCTCGACGACGGGATCGACCGTTACGTCGCTACTGCCCGATATCACAGCGACCCGCGCCCCGGGGTGGTCTCCGTCGAACCGCTGGCAAACTGCGCGGTCCGGCGTTCCGCATTCACCCCAAACGGGTACGAGATGACCGAACTCGGATTTTCCACAGCGCTTCAGCCCGGCCACCGTATTTCCTTCGCATACCGGCTGCTGATACACACCGACCGCGAGATGACACCGGTCCTGAACTACTCGCCGAAAGCACAGCAGAACAGCCGGTACATATTTCAGCTCCAGTTCGACCCGACAGCACCGCCGGTGCGCGTGTGGTATTTCAACGGGGTGCTCGGCCCGGAGACGCGCCTGCATCCGGACAACGAGGACCACTGGCTTGAGCCGAGCAGCCTCGGATACGTCCGCAAGGACTTCGTCGAGCTTTCCCGCAGGCTTCACTACGGGGTGGCGTGGGACTGGCCCCAGGACTCGCTCGGACCAGCCGCCCAGGGACGGCCGGACCATGATTTTCGCGCCGCCGCGGGCCCCCGAGACGTTGACGCTCTTGGTGCGGCCCCGCAGAGCTTCTGCCGGGCCGCACCAGCCGGCCAAAGAGCGCGCGATCATGGATCTTTCTGCGCGCTCGGAGGCCCAGGCGCCTAAAGTCACTGCATGCGGCACACCATTGTCCCGGACACGACGGCTGTCCCGGACACGACGGCCTCCGCGGCCCGCCTGGCCGAGATCACCGGTGTCGGAGGTCACGACATCGCCATCGTGCTCGGCACCGGATGGCTGCCCGCCGCGGACGTGCTGGCCATGGCCGGAACCGTGACGGGTGAGGTGGCCGTCACCGAACTCGGTGGCTTCCCGCCGTCGAGCGCCCCCGGTCACGCCGGGACGGTGCGCTCGATCTTCCTCGGTGGCCGTCATCTCCTGCTGTTTCTCGGCCGGGTCCATGCCTACGAGGGCCATCACCCCCGCGTCGTCGCCCACGGTGTCCGCACGGCCTGCGCCGCGGGCGTGTCCACCGTGGTACTCACCAACGCCGCGGGCGGGCTGCGCGAGGACCATACGGTCGGCCAGGCCGTGCTCATCTCCGATCATCTGAATCTCACCGGTCGCAGTCCCCTGGTCGGACCGCGGTTCGTCGACCTCACCGACGCCTATGCTCCGCGCCTGCGCGCACTGGCGCGTACTGCCGACCCGACCCTCACCGAAGGGGTCTACGCGGCACTGCCCGGACCGCACTTCGAGACCCCGGCCGAGATCCGGATGCTGCGGACGCTCGGTGCGGACCTGGTCGGCATGTCGACCGTGCACGAGACGATCGCGGCGCGGGCGGAGGGCGCCGAGGTGCTGGCGCTGTCCCTGGTGACCAACCTCGCCGCCGGCATGACCGGCGAGCCGATCGACCACACCGAGGTGCTGGCCGCCGGTGCCGGCGCGGCCGAACGCATGGGCGCACTGCTCGCCTCGGTCGTCACCAGACTGTGAGCGGTCGGGGTGGACGCGTCCGTCGGGGATGACCCGGACCTGGACCTGCTCGCCCGGGCCCGGCAGTGGATCGCCGACGACCCGGAGCCGGCCGACCGGGCCGAACTCACCGCCGTGTTCGACGCCGCGTTCGACACCGGTGACCTCGAAGCCCTACGGGAGCGGTTCTCCGGCGGTCTGCGCTTCGGCACGGCCGGGCTTCGCGGACCGCTTCGCGCCGGCCCGACCGGGATGAACACCGCGGTCGTCCGGCGGACGGCGGCGGGTCTGGCCGTCTGGCTGCTCGCCCGGCAGGCCGGTACGGCCGCTTCAACCACGTCAGCTCCAACCGGATCAGCTCCGGTGACCCCAGCTCCAACGGCGTCACCGTCAACCACACCCACCACACCCACCATGTCAGCCACGTCAGCCACGTCAGCCACGCCGACCGCTTCGGGGCTGCCGCCGCGTGACGATCGTCCGCCCCCGCTGGTCGTCGTGGGCGCGGACGCCCGGCATGGCAGTGAACGGTTCGCCTTCGACAGTGTTCGTGTGCTGGCCGGCGCGGGGTTGCGGGCGGCCCTGCTACCGGTCCCGGTGCCCACGCCGGTGCTGGCGTTCGCCGTCCGCCATCTCGGTGCGGACGCCGGCATCATGGTCACCGCAAGTCATAATCCGGCGACCGACAACGGTTACAAGGTGTACCTGGGCGCACCGTCCGGCGATCCGGCGAACGGAGCGCAGATCGTCGCTCCCGTCGACAGCGAGATCGAAGCCGCAATCGACGCTGTCGGGCCGGCGGCGTCCCTCCCTCTCGGCGACGGCTGGACGCGCCTTGGTGAGGAGATCCGTTCCAGCTATGTGGCGGCGGCCGCGGACACGCTGCGGACGGACGGCGCAGGCGACCTCGCCGACGTCCGGGTGGCGTACACCCCATTGCACGGTGTGGGCGCGGACACCTTCGAAGCCGTGTTCACCCGCGCGGGCCTCGCCGCGCCGTTCATGGTTGCCGAGCAGGTCCGTCCCGACCCGGACTTCCCGACGGTCCCGTTCCCGAACCCCGAGGAACCCGGCGTGATGGACCGGGTGCTCGCGCTCGGCCGTGCGGTGGGTGCCGATGTCGTCATTGCCAACGATCCGGACGCGGACCGCTGCGCGGTCGCGGTAAATGACCGGATCCTCACCGGAGACGAGGTGGGCATGCTCCTCGCCGAGGAGACACTGCGCACCCGGCCCGGGCCGGTTGCGACGACGATCGTCAGCTCCCGCGCGCTGGCCACGCTCGCGACCGCGCACAACATACGGTTCTTCGAAACCCTCACCGGCTTCAAGTGGATCATGCGGGCGCATCCCGACCTGGCGTTCGGTTACGAGGAGGCGCTCGGCTACGCGGTCGCCCCCGATCTCGTCCGCGACAAGGACGGGATCACCGCGGCCCTGGCCGTCGCCGGGATCGCCGCGGCGGACAAGCGCCGCGGGCGGACCCTGCTCGACCGGCTGGACGACCTCGCCCGCCGGTATGGGCTGTACGTCACCGCCCAGGTGTCGATCCGGCTGACCGGATCGGCTGCCTCGGTTGAGTCGGCCGCCTCAGCCGGCTCAACCGGCCAGAAACGAAACAATCATGACCCTGTTCGCTCCCGGGATTCCGTCGGAAGCTGCATGGGGACCCTCGGAGGCCCCACGGGTACCGAGCGGATCTCCGCCATCATGACCGCGCTGCGGGCCGATCCTCCCAGCCGGTTCGGGGACACGGCGGTCGTCGGCGTCCACGACCTCGCCGCACTATCCGCGCACGGTCGGACGGCTGGCAGCGTGCCACCGGCCGACGTGGTCGTTTTTCTTCTCACGGACGGCGGACGGGTGGTCGTCCGCCCCAGCGGCACCGAACCAAAGATCAAGTCATATCTGGAAGTGATCGCCCCGGTCGGCCCCGGAGCCGACGCGGAGGCTCTCGCGGCTGCCCGCCAGCAGGCGGACAGCCGCATGGCCACCCTCCGCGACGCCGTCCGCCGGCTCCTCCTCGATCTCTGAAGCCGCGGGAGGTACCCGCGCATGCCGTATGCCGCGGCAGTCCTCAGGAGCACAACCCGCTGTGAACCGGGGGCTTGGGGCCCCGGCAGCGAAAGGAACATGATCCTGTCGCCCTTGGCCCTTCAGAACGCGCCTCAGACCGCGCCGAACTGCCGGTCGCCGGCGTCCCCGAGACCGGGAACGATGAAGGCGTTGTCGTCGAGCCGCTCGTCGATGCCGGCGGTCACGACCCGTATGTCGAAGCCGCCCGCGTCCAGCGCGGCGATCCCTTCGGGCGCGGCGAGCACGCAGACCAGGACCATGCCCGTGGCCCCATGCTCGGCCAGCAGGTTCAGACAGTGTGCCGCTGATCCGCCGGTGGCGAGCATCGGGTCGAGGAGCAGCACGGGATAGCCGGCAAGGCTTGCCGGCAGCGACTCCAGGTAGACATGGGGCTGGAAGGTCCGCTCGTCCCGGGCCAGGCCGACGAAGCCGGTCCGGGCCTCGGGCAGCAGGCTCAAAGCCGCTTCCAGCATCCCCAGACCCGCCCGCAACACCGGCACGACGATCGGTGCCGTGGCCAGCCTGCTGCCTGCGGTCGGGGTGAGCGGGGTGGTGACCGGGTACCGGACCGTCGGCAGCTCCCGGGTGGCCTCGTAGATCAGCATCGTCGACAGTTCACGCAGCGCCGCGCGGAACACCGGCGGTTGCGTCGCCTTGTCGCGCAGCACGGTCAGCCGTGCGGCCGCCAGAGGATGTTCGACGACGTCGACCCGCACGACTGCCTCCTGCCAGGGCCCTGCCCGGTGGAACTCCGACCGCTGCTCCCACCCGCCATGATGGCCCGCAATGATGGAGGCTATGACGAGCGTCCCCGCCGGAGCGGACCGTCCCGCCGGAGCGGGTGGAGCGGGTGGAGCGGTGCCGGGTCTCCCTGCTCCGCCACGCCGGTCCGAACTCGCCCGAATGATCGACCACACCCTACTGCGTCCCGAAGCCACCGTGGAGGAGATCCTCGCGCTGTGCACCGAAGCCACGGAACTGGGCGTCGGCACGGTGTGCGTCGCGCCCACCCACGTCTACCTGGCGGCCGCCGCGGCCCGCCGGGAGCGTCCGAAGGACACGCAAGACCAGCCGGACGATCCGGCGTTCGCGGTGGCCTCGGTGATCGGATTCCCCCACGGCACCCATCTGACCGTGGTCAAGGCGCAGGAGGCCCGCCGGGCCGTGGCCGACGGGGCGGACGAGATCGATCTGGTGATCGACCTGGCCTGCGCGATGGAGGAGAACTGGCGGTCGATCGAGGCCGAGATAGCCGAAGTGCGGCTGGCCGTCCCACCGCACGTGATCCTCAAAGTGATCATCGAAAGCGCGCTGCTGCCGGACGCCGGCATCGCGGCGGCCTGCCGGGCCGCGGAGGCGGGCGGCGCCGAGTTCGTGAAGACGTCGACGGGCTTCCACCCCGCGGGCGGGGCGAGCCTGCGGGCGGTACGGGCGATGGCGGCGACGATCGGCGGTCGGCTCGGCATCAAGGCCAGCGGGGGTATCCGTACCGCCGAGCAGGCCTTTGCCTTCGTCAGTGCCGGTGCGACCAGACTGGGAATGTCCGCCACCCGGGACGTCCTCACTGCCGTCCCGGAGTGAAACCTATCCCTGGGCCGACACGGCCTTCTTCGCGGCGTTGAGGAATCTGTCGCCGGCGGCGGTCAGTTCCGCGGACTCGGCGCCGGCCTGGTGTTCCCAGGCGTCATAGGTGTCGCCGGCACGATAGCCCCGTAGTACGTCCGTCAGCCGGCGCATGCACTCGATGGTGTCGTCGTAGTGACGCGCGACCGGTGCGGCCGGGCCGAACCTGACGCACAGCCGTCCATAGGCGGTCCGGGCCGATTCGTTCGCCTGGTTCCGGCGCTTCAGATATTCTTTTGCCTCGTCGTCGCCGTCCATGATCCCTCGGGACCACAATGACATGCAGTAGGCCGTGGCCCGTTGGGATCGCGCCAGATGCTCGGCGGCGAAGTCCAGCGCGTCACGACATTCCTTCTGGATGGCGAGACGATGTGATCGTCGTGCTTCCATACGGCCGGAAAACGCGGTGATTCCCGGCGCGCCGATGCCGGTGACGACAACGCTGACAATCGCAAGTACCATCACGTCCGACATGATCAACCATGGTAGCGGACCGGCCTGCTCCGTCCGCCTCGCGCGAGGCGCGGCCGGGCGGTCGGCGGCGTCGCCGGCACCATTGACACGGGCGGCGCTCCCGCCC
>NZ_CAAAFR010000036.1:42410-124281 GCF_900634745.1 Protofrankia symbiont of Coriaria ruscifolia | reverse complement strand
AGTCGGCGGCGTTGGCAACGGAGCTGAAAACCCGCGGCTTCGTCTTTGTCGGTCCCACGACAGCCTATGCGCTGATGCAGGCATGTGGTCTGGTCAACGACCACCTTGCGGCCTGCGCCGTCAGGTAGTTCGGGGCGGGAGCGCCGCCCGTGTCAATGGTGCCGGCGACGCCGCCGACTCAGCCGTGGATGCGGGCAGGTCCGCCGTGACCACCGGCACTGTCGTGACCACGGGCCGAAACGACCAGACCACCTCCTCGAACGGTACATCCAGGGCCAGGACCGCTTGGGCGTTGGTAATCGTCGCGATAATCTTCCGGCGGTTGCGGATGATTCCCGCATCCGCCACCAGCCGCTCGACGTCGGCCGGGCCGAACGCCGCGACGGCTATCGGGTCGAAATTCGCGAACGCGGCCCGGAAAGCATCCCGTTTACGCAGGACGGTGAGCCAGGAAAGACCGGACTGGAATGCTTCCAGACTGAGACGTTCGAACAGCCCGACGCGGTCGCGGACCGGGCGTCCCCATTCGTCGTCGTGGTAGACAATGTATTCTGGGTATTCCGGCGCGGACAGCGCCCACGGGCAGCGTGAGCGCCCGTCCGGCCCGGTCATGGTGCCGCCCGACGCGACGGCCTGGCCGGAGCCGCCCGGTTCGGCCGGTTCAGCGGTACGGGCCGATGGGTCACTCATCGTGGCACAGCACCTCGAATCCAGGCTTGATCACGTCGTTGATGAGAGCCAGGCGCTGGTCGAACGGGATGAACGCCGACTTCATCGCGTTCACCGTCAACCACCGGATGTCCGACCATCCGTAACCGAAGGCTTCCACCAACGCGGCGAACTCGCTCGACAGCGTCACCCCGCTCATCAGCCGGTTGTCGGTGTTGACCGTCACCCGGAAGTGGAGCCTGCGCAGCAGCCCGATCGGATGCTCGGCGATGCTCGCGCACACGCCCGTGTCCACGTTGGAGGTCGGGCACATCTCCAGCGGCACCCGGACGTCCCGGACATAGTTGGCCAGCTGCCCGAGGGTCACGTTCGCATCGGTGTCGACGGCGATGTCGTCGGTGACCCGGACGCCGTGGCCGAGACGGTCTGCGTTGCACCACTGCAGAGCCTCCCAGATGGACGGCAGCCCGAACGCCTCCCCGGCATGGATCGTGTAGTGGCCGTTGGCCCGCTGCATGAACTGGAAGGCGTCGAGGTGACGGGTCGGCGGGTAGCCTGCCTCGGCCCCGGCGATGTCGAAACCGACGACTCCCCGCTCCCGCCATCGCACGGCGGCCTCGGCGATCTCCAGCGACCGGGCCGCGTGACGCATCGCGGTCAGCAGGGCGCGGATCTTCAGCCCGGTACCGGACGAGCCGGCCCGGAACCCGTCGATGACGGCCTCGATCACCGTGTCGAGCGCCAGCCCCCGCTGAACGTGCAACTCGGGGGCGAAGCGGACCTCGGCGTAGACGATGCCGTCGGCGGCAAGATCCTCGGCGCACTCGCGGGCGACCCGGGCGAGCGCGTCAGCGGTCTGCATCACCCCGACGGTGTGGCTGAAGGTCTCCAGATAACGCACGAGTGACCCGCTGTGAGCACCGCCGCGGAACCAGGTCGCGAGCTTGTCCGCATCGGTGGTGGGCAGGGCGTCGTATCCCACCTCGTCCGCGAGCTCGACGACGGTCGCCGGTCGCAGCCCGCCGTCGAGGTGGTCGTGCAGCAGCACCTTGGGTACCCGCCGGATGGCGTCCACGGCGGGCAGGGGCGTCACGGACGCAGTCATCGTCCGAAGATATATCCGAAAGTAAAGGAACTAGCTTCAGATCCTGCGTTCGATCGGCGAGCCGGGACGAGGATCTACCAATAAGCCCCTGTTCAGCGGGGGCTACAGGTGGACGCGGCCGCGGACGAGCGGCTGGGCGGCCGGCGGCGTGTCCGCGATCTCGACGGCGTCCGTGAGCGCCTCCAGGGCGGAAGCCATCCGGGCCGGATCGTCGGTGTGCAGCTGCAGCAGCGGCGTCCCGGCGACAACCCGCTCGCCGAGGCTTGCGAACCATCGCACGCCCGCGGACGCCGACACCACGTCATCCTTGCGCGAGCGGCCCGCCCCCAGCCGCCAGGCCGCCAGGCCGACAGCGCGCGCGTCCAGAGAGCACAGGAAACCGGTCACGGGCGTGGGCACCGTTTCGACGTGCCCGGCCACCGGCAGGGCCGCGTCCGGATCGCCACCCTGCGCGGTGACCATCCGTCGCCACACGTCGTACGCCTTGCCCGCCGCAAGGACGTCCGCCGGGTCCGGGCCCCCCTCCAGCCCGGCAAGCACGAGCATCCGCCTGGCCAGCGCGACCGTCACCTCGACCAGGTCGGCCGGGCCGCCACCGCGCAGGGTCTCCACCGCCTCGACGACCTCGAGCGCGTTTCCGGCAGTCCGCCCGAGTGGGGCGTCCATGCCCGTCAGCAGCGCCTCCGTGCGTACACCGGCCGCATCACCCAATATGACCATGGTCTCGGCCAGCGCACGGGCCTGCGCCTGGGCCGTCATGAAGGCGCCCGAGCCGACCTTGACGTCCAGTACCAGGGCGGACGTCCCCTCGGCAATCTTCTTACTCATGATCGACGACGCGATCAACGGGATCGATTCCACCGTGCCGGTCACATCCCGCAACGCATACAGCTTCCGGTCCGCCGGCGCCAGACCAGCGCCCGCAGCGGCGATGACCCCGCCGACGTCGGTGAGCACCGACCGCATCCGCTCGGAGGACAACGACGCCTGCCAGCCGGGGATGGCCTCCATCTTGTCCAAGGTCCCGCCGGTGTGACCGAGCCCGCGCCCGGCAAGCTGTGGCACCGCCGCACCACAGGCCGCCACCAGCGGCACCAGGACCAGCGAGACCTTGTCGCCGACACCGCCGGTGGAGTGTTTGTCCACGGTCGGGCGGCCGAGCCCGGACAGGTCGAGCCGCTCGCCGCTCGCGACCATCGCCGCGGTCCAGCGGGACAGCTCCGCAGGCTGCATGCCACGCCACAGCACGGCCATCAGATAGGACGCCATCTGCTCGTCGGCGACGGCTCCCGCCGTGTAAGAGTTGATCAGCCAGTCCACGGCCTCATCGGGCAGCCGGCCGCCGTCCCGTTTCGTCCGGATAAGGTCGATGATGTGAAAAGTCACGGACTGTCACCCTCATCCTGGGCCGTATCAGCATCGCGGGTACCCGGCGGCGGCAGATCGGCGGGGCCGAAGGCGTCCGGGAGAAGATCCCCCAGCCGACACGGGCCACCGGCCACCGCCACCGGGAGATCCGGGCCGCCGTGCTCGTACAGAAGCTGCCGGCACCGGCCGCAGGGCACGAGCGGCGCGCCGGCACCGTCCACGCAGGTGAACGCGACCAGCCGACCGCCCCCGGAGGCGTGTAAGGCCCCTACCAGCACACACTCGGCGCACAGCGTGAGGCCATAGGACGCGTTCTCGACGTTGCATCCCACGACCAGCCGGCCGTCGTCGACCACCGCGGCGGCGCCGACGCGCAGCCGCGAGTACGGGGCGTACGCGCGGGCCGCCACTCGGGTCGCCTCGACCCGTAGCCGCTCCCAGTCGACGGCACTCGCCATGGGCACGCCCGCAGTGCCGGTCGCGGTACCACCCGCAGTGCCGGTCGCCCCGACCATGCGACACCTCCTCCGCCCGGACTCGTCAGAGGTCAGCATGCCTCCCTCAGCCAGGTCACGGTGTCGGAATGACGACCGTCCGGGAGCCAACTGTTGAGACGGCGCCGGCAGCGGCAGATGTAATGATGCTGATTCACAGGGTAAGACGACCGAGGGCAGGGCGTTCGATCAGCGAGCGGCGTCCCGGTGGACGGATGGCACCGCCGCGCTCTCATGCTGTCGGTCACAGGAGGATGCGTTGGACCCCGTCGGCACGAACACTCCTGCGACCGGGGATACCGCCACGCCGGCGACCGTCCACCGGGCGACGCCGGTCACAGCACTCACCGCACCCGCCGGCACGGCGAGCCGGGCGGGTGCACGGCAGCGCACGAGCTTCAGGTCATATCTGCTGGTCGGGTCGAGTTACCTCCTGCTGGCCCTGCTGCTGACCGTCCGGGTGTGGTCCGATCCGACCCGGAACATCATCGCCGGTAATCCGAACGACACCGGTCTGTACTGCTGGTGGCTGGCGCATACCGCGCATGCCGTTACAAGCCCGGCGAATCCCTTCGTCACGCACCTGGCAAACGCACCGGAGGGAATAAATGCGCTGTGGAACACATCCGTTCTGTTTCCCGGCCTGTTACTGACACCGTTGACCCGGGCCGCCGGGCCGGTGGCCTCCTACAACCTGCTTGCCGTACTGGCGTTCTCGTTTTCCGCGTTCGGCGCCTACCTGTTCGCACGGAAACTGCGGGTACGGGCCACGGCAGCCTACGTCGCCGGGCTCGTGTACGGTTTCTCACCGACACTCGTCGCCGCCGGGACAGGGCATCTGAGCATAGCTCTGGCGCCGGCCGTGCCGTTGTTGCTCTGCCTTGTCGTGGACACCGTCCGGGGGACACACCGGCCGCTGCGAACCGGCGTGCTGCTGGGCGTCGGAGCCGGTCTGCAGCTGCTGACCGGCGAAGAGGTGCTGTTCATCACCGCGGTGACAGCCGTTGTCGCGATCGCCTTGCTGCTGCTGAGCCGACCTGGGTATCTCCGCCGGGCCGGCGGCCCGCTGCGGACGTTGGCAGTGGCCTTCCCGTCCTGCCTGGCGCTGACCGGGCTGCCGCTAGGAGTTCAGTTCCTCGGATCGTTGCGGGCCCACGGCAGCCCGTTCCTGGCAAATTTCTTCAAGAGCGACCTGACCGGCCTGTACGTCCCCTCCGGGCGCCAGTTGCTCGCGACACCCCCGCAGACCGCGCGAGCGGCCGCGTTCCCGGGCGGTCCACCGGAGTACATGAACTTCCTCGGCTGGCCCCTACTGATCGTGTGCGTGTCCGCCACCGTCCTGGGCTTTCGTGATCTGCGGTTGCGGATAGCCGGGCTCACCGGCGCGGTCCTGGCCGTCCTGTCGCTGGGCGGCACGCTGCTGGTCAACAATGTGGAAACAGGCCTGCGGCTGCCCTGGAATCTGGTTTCCGGTCTTCCGGTCTTCGACTCCGCCCTGCCGAACAGATTCTCCCTCGGCACGGCCCTGATGGCCGGGCTCATGCTCGCCCTCGTCCTGGACCGCCTGCCTGCCCAGCTCGGCACCGCCGGGCCGCTGACAGCGGTGGCCCTCACCGCGGCCTGTATTCTCCCGCTGATTCCTCGACCGTACGCCGTCGAACGGTCGCCCGACGTCCCCGCATTCTTCACCACCGATGCCGTGAAAACTCTTCCGGCAGGCTCCAACGTGCTGGTCCTGCCGTATCCGACCGGAGTGCAGACCGCTGCGCTGGCCTGGCAGACGGCGGCGGACTTCCATTTCTCGATGCCGGGTGGCTACTTCATCGGCCCGGGAAGCGACGGGAAAGCATACATGGGCGGAAAAAAGCCGACGGTGACAGCGCAGCTGCTGAACGACGTCGAGAACGGCAGGTTCTCCGGCCCGGTGACCCCGGCGCAGATCACCCAGGGTCGCGACGACTTCGCCAGACTTGGCGTGCGTGCGGTCGTACTCGGCCCGGCGAAGCACACGGACGCACTCCTCAACACGGTGACGTTGCTGGCCGGGCGGCCGCCGGAGTTCTCCGCCGGCGTGTACGTCTGGCACCTGTCGTGACACTGACTGCGCCTGTCGTGACACCGGCGGGCCCCGCTCGCAGCGACACCGGCGGGCCCCGCTCGCAGCATGCCGGTGCGCGATGAAGCCGACGAAGCCGACGTGTGATGAAGTAGGCCGAGCGATGTTCATGGGGAGGTGAGATGGCCGGATGCCGCTGGAACGCCACGTGACGTCGAAAGCCGGGCAGGACGCACGCTCCGGCCGGATTGTTGGAGGTCGTTACCGGCTCGGCGCCGAACTCGGCCACGGCGGTTTCGGTGTGGTGTACGCGGCAACCGACGAACTGCTACGGCGGGATGTCGCCGTCAAGGAGATCCGCCTCCCGCGGTCGATCTCTGCCGACGAGCGGGCGGTCCTGCGCCAGCGGGTGCTGCGCGAGGCACGCTCGGCAGGCCGGCTCCAGCATCCCGGGCTCGTCCCGGTCTTCGACGTGCTCGACGCCGACGGCCGTCCGTGGATCGTCATGGAGCTCGTGGACGGCCGCTCCCTGGCGGAGATCATCCGCGACGAGGGACCGTTGCCGCGTGAGCGGGTAGCCCGGATCGGCATCAGCCTCGCCTACGCCCTGGAGGCCGCACACCGGACGGGGATCGTCCACCGGGACGTGAAACCGGCAAACGTCCTGATCAGCGCGGACAGGCGCGCCCGACTGACGGACTTCGGCATCGCCCTGTCCGCCGGGGATCCGACCCTGACCCGTACCGGTGTCCTGCTGGGTTCACCTTCCTACATCGCCCCGGAAAGGGCTCGCGGGGAAGCCGGCGGTCCGGGCAGTGACGTCTGGGCACTGGGCGCAACCCTGTTCACCGCCGTTGAGGGTGGTACGCCGTACGAGCGCGACAGCGCCATCGCGACGCTGACAGCGATTGTCGACGGCAGGCGTCATCCCTTCCGGCTGGCAGGGGCCCTCGCGCCGATTCTTGATGATCTTATGGCGGTGAATCCGTCCGAGCGCCCGTCGCTGTCCCTGACAAGGCGGCGGCTGCGGAAGGTCAGCGAGCGGGAGACCTCCCGCCGGCTGTCCGGCCCGCGCGTGAACCACTCCGACCGGGAGCGTTCCCCCCGTGCGCCGGCGGGTCGTGCCGGTACGGCACCGAGCGTGACCCCGGTCGGGTTCGTCCCCGCCGGGACAAGCCCCGGGCAGACGACCGGGACGAACCCGACAGCGGGAAAAGCACTGGCTGCCACCGGCACCGGCGACAGTCCCGAAGCCGGCCACCCACGAACCGGACGCCCCGCCGACGCCCCGGCGGCCGACACCACGGCAACGGTGAGCGCCGTGGCCACGGACCGGCAGCCGGCCGCGCTCCCCGCTGAGGAAGCCGGGGCAACGGTCACGGCGTCGTCACGCGTTCGCGATCAGGCTCCTCCCGCGCACACCGGAGCGGCAAGGACGGCCGAAGCGGCAAAGGCAGCCGAAGCGGCAGAGACAGCCAAAGCGGCAGAGACAGCCGAGACGGCCGAGGCAGCCGCCGCACCACCGCCGGCTCGACCGGCAGGTCCCCACGCCACCCGCCGGCGCCGGACCACGGTCGCCGCGATCCTCGCGGCGATGCTGGCGGGTACCGCCATCGTCCTCGGGGCAGTACTGGCGTCGGGTTCGGACGGGCCGAAAGTGGACGGAGCGGCATCAGACGGGGTTGCCGCGAACCAGGCCGGCCCGCAGCCGGCGTCCACGGGCACGGTTGCCGGCCCGTCGGCTCCCACCGGGGCGTCATCCACCGCGAGCACGCCGGGCGCACCGATCACGGCAGATCCGGGTCTGGCACCACCGGACACCACACCGGTGACCCCGCCACTGGGCTGGCATACCTACTCCGCCCCGTCGGGCTGGTCGATCGCCTATCCGGACGGTTGGGAGGAACGGCCCGCCCCCGGAAACGAAGGAAGGAACTTCAGCAATCCGCAAACCGGCGCCTACCTTCACATCGACATCACCATGCAGGCGAATCCGTCCGCGCTGGCGGACTGGATGACGCACGAGGACGACGTCCGCACCCGGGTGCCGGACTACCGGCGGGTGAAGATCGCGGCAAGTGACGGCGGCAACGGCGCGATCCAGGCGGACTGGGAGTTTACTCACACATCCGGAGGGAAGACGGTGCACGTTCTCAACCGCGGATTTGTGCGTAATGGCCATGGCTACGCGTTGTACTGGCGTACTGCGGACTCCCGCTGGGAAACCGACCTTCCGTTGATGTGGCAACTTTTCTCGACGTTCCGGCCCGGTCCCTGACCGCGCAACAAGCCGGACCGGATGAGGGCTGTCTGCACGCCCGGTCACACATCTGCAAGACTTGACGGTGATGGCCAGATCGGCGCGCCCGCCCGGAGACTCCTCGCGTCACAACACACCCCGATATGTATCTCAGCGTTATCGCTTGGATACTCCTATCGGTCGAGGTGGCGCCGGTGTCGTCTGGTGTGGTGAGGACGAACTTCTCCAACGCCCTGTCGCGGTCAAGGAAATTCTCATTCCGCATGCCGGCTCGCAGGTTGAACGTGACGGGCTGCGAGCACGGGTGCTGCGTGAGGCCCGCGCCCTTGCCCGTCTCAACAGTCCGGCGATCGTCTCCGTCTACGACGTGGTCGAAGAGGCCGAGCGCCACTGGATCGTCATGGAACTGGTGGACGCCGACAGCCTCGGCGAGGTCATCCGCGCCGAGGGGCCGCTGCCACCGGAGCAGGTGGCGGCCATCGGGCTGACGCTCACCGAGGCGCTCGCCGCCGCCCACTCCGCGGGTGTGCTGCACCGCGACGTCAAGCCCGGGAACGTGCTGCTCGGCCGGGACGGCCACGTCCGGCTGACCGACTTCGGCATTGCGGCCACGGACGGCGACTCGACCCTCACCGGAACGGGCGCACTTGTCGGTTCCCCCGCCTACATCGCCCCGGAACGGGTTCGCGGCTCCTCCGGCAGCCCCGCGAGCGACCTGTGGGGGCTGGGTGCCACGTTGTATGCGGCGGTGGAGGGGCAGCCACCGTTCGAAGGGCCGGAGACCTACGCCGTCCTCACCGCGGTGGTGGAGGGACGCAGGCGTCCGTTCCGGCTCGCCGGCCCCCTGCGCGGCCTGCTCACCGACCTGCTCGACCGTCCGGCTGAGGCCAGGCCGGACGTGGTCGAGGTACGCCGGCGCCTGCTCCCTATCGCGCACGGGGTGGCGCCGGTACCGACGTCGGTCACCGGCTCCCAACCGAAACCGGGCGTGGACGCGAGCGAGAACCCCAACCCCAAGCCTGGTGCGGGCGTCCTGGAGTACGTCGGCAACGATCCGGCATCCGGCGGGGACCCGGACACCCACGGGTCCCCGATCAGCCCCACTGCCACCGGCGTAACCACGGCGGACCCGGCAACTGTGGACCCGTCGGCGGACGGTGCGACCACGGGTGGCGGATCGGTGGGCAGCAGATCGGCAGGTGGCGCGTCCAGGGGTGTGGGTGTGGCCGACGAGCCGACCGAAACCGGAACGATGATTGCCAACAGGGTGGCCGCCGCCGCGACGGGCGCAGGTGAGCTGGGCACCGAGCGGATGGCTCCCGGCCCGGGGCAGTCTGCATACCGAGAGGGTTCCGGCCACCTCGAGGAGCCGGTGACCGCTGTAGCAGTCGGGACGCGGTCCGAGCGCACCCCGCTCCCGGGTGCCTCGGGAGCGACCACCCTGGCAGGCGGCCGGCTCGCCCCGCCCCCGTTCGACTTCGGTGGATACGGCACCGACGGCCAGGCTGATCCCGATGACGGTCTGCTACCGGTCGCCGGCGGTGTCGTGGGTGGTCCGCCCGGCAACAGCACAACTCATGATCGCCTGGAGAGCAGGCGACCGTCAACCACCCGGCAGGGTGACGGACCTCCCCTGCGACACGGTGTGATCATAGCTGTGGCCGCGGCCGTGATCGTAGGCGTGGCGATCATGCTGAGCGTGCTGCTCGGCTCGGGGCCCAACAGTGATTCACAGTTACAACCCAGCGGGGACGGCAGCCCGCCGGCAAGCACGATCGCCGGGCGGAGCAGCATCAACTCCTCCGCACTCGCTTCTGGCCTGAAGGTTCCTCCCAGCGTGGACAAGTTCCCCGCCGCGCGCTCACCATCACCTTCCATAGTGAGCACACCTGCCGCGCCGATACCGACCGCGACCAAGGCGGTAACCATGAGCCCCTCACCGACACAGGTGGGCGCGAGCCCGACCACCCCGGCTCCGACGATCTCGCCGACACCGGTCGAGCCGACGACCGCGGCTCCGACGACATCGGTTACTCCCGCGCCACCCGCGGGACCCTGATGCCGCGGGCGCCGTGTCCCTGGTACCGGGCGCTCCTGCCCTTCGGAGCGCTTCGTCACACAATGAAGACGATCACTATCTGTGACATACCTCACCTAAGTGTCACGGAAGCTGGCATGCCCCGCCAGGAGGCCAGCACTAGCATCGGGTGCACACAAACCGTCGTCCACATGATGTCTCCGGGTGCCTTGGTTCCTCGGTGACGCGAGCTGCCTGCCCGTCAGATCATTGCCCGGACCATCGGTTCGAGCGTGACCTTCCAGACCTCGGTCGTGAACTGGCGGATTCCATGACAGCCGCATCACCTTGATGCCAAACAGGTCACTGTGAGTCATCGGACGGATCATCAGGACCAGCCTGTCGGAAGGCCGGTCCGGAGGAGCTTTCAGTGCCGAAGGCACCAGCGGGCACGCTCTACCGCGGCCGCGAGGGTATGTGGTCCTGGGTTGCCCACAGGATCACAGGCGTACTGATCTTTTTCTTCCTGTTCGCCCACGTCTTGGACACCGCGCTTGTACGGGTGTCCCCGTCGTCCTATGACACCGTGATCGCGACATACAAGAACCCGATCGTGAACCTGATGGAGGTGGGACTTGTAGCGGCGGTCCTCTTCCACGCGCTCAACGGGATCCGGATCATACTGATCGACTTCTGGGGATCCGGTCCTCGCTTCCAGCGCCAGATGCTGTACACCGAGATCGTGATGTGGGTCATCCTGGTCGTCCCCGGCACCTACTACATGATCAAACATACGATCGAGACCCTGTTCGGGAGCGCGTCCTGATGGCGACAACGATCGACGGCGCGCCCGCCCCGGTCATCGAGGCTCCGCGCAGCCCACGACGCCGGCCCACAAGCTCGAAGGCGCGAACGAACTTCGAGCTCTACGCCTGGCTGTTCATGCGCGTCTCCGGGATCCTGCTGGTCTTCCTGGTACTCGGCCATCTGTTCATCATGAACATTCTTGATGGCGGTGTGCAGCGGATCGGCTTCGGCTTCGTCGCTGGCCGCTGGGCCTCGCCGTTCTGGCGAACCTGGGACCTGCTCATGCTCGTTCTCGCCGAACTGCATGGGACTAACGGCCTGCGAACCGTCATCAACGACTACGCTGAGCGGCCACAGACCCGGTTCTACCTGAAGATGTTGCTGTACGTGTCGACGTCCCTGGTGGTCACTCTGGGAGCACTGGTCATCTTCACCTTCGACCCGAACATCTCCTGATAGCGCCTGGGAAGGCGGAGGTCCAAGCGGTGCAGATTCACAAGTACGACACGGTCATCGTGGGTGCCGGCGGCGCGGGTATGCGCGCGGCACTCGAATCCGGCAAGCGGTGTCGCACCGCCGTGCTGACCAAGCTGTATCCCACCCGCTCCCACACCGGCGCGGCCCAGGGCGGTATGTGCGCGGCCCTGGCCAACGTCGAGGAGGACAACTGGGAATGGCACACCTTTGACACGATCAAGGGCGGTGACTATCTCGTAGATCAGGATGCCGCCGAGGTCATGTGCAAGGAGGCCATCGACGCGGTCCTCGACCTGGAGAAGATGGGCCTGCCGTTCAACCGGACCCCCGAAGGCCGCATCGACCAGCGGCGGTTCGGCGGCCACACCCGTGACCACGGCAAGGCACCCGTCCGCCGCTCGTGCTATGCCGCCGACCGCACCGGCCACATGATCCTGCAGACTCTCTACCAGCAGTGCGTCAAGCACGAAATCGAGTTCTACAACGAGTTCTACGTGCTGGACCTGCTGATCAGCGAGGGTATCGCCGCCGGCGTGGTCGCCTACGAACTGGCCACCGGCGAAGTACACGTCTTCCGAGCCAAGTCGGTGGTATTCGCCACCGGTGGTTTCGGCAAGGTCTTCAAGGTCACCTCGAACGCGCACACGCTGACCGGTGACGGCATGGGCATCATCTTCCGGCGGGGACTGCCCCTGGAGGACATGGAATTCTACCAGTTCCACCCGACCGGTATCTGGAAAATGGGCATCCTGCTCACCGAGGGCGCCCGCGGTGAAGGCGGAATCCTGCGTAACCGGGACGGCGAGCGCTTCATGGAGCGCTATGCGCCGACCATCAAGGACCTCGCCCCCCGAGACATGGTGGCCCGGGCCATCTACACCGAAATCCGCGCCGGCCGCGGCTGTGGCACCGACGGCGACCACGTCTACCTCGACCTGACGCACCTGCCCCCGGAACAACTCGATGCAAAACTCCCGGACATCACCGAGTTCGCCCGTACCTACCTGGGCATCGAGCCCTACACGGACCCGATCCCGATCCAGCCGACCGCCCACTACGCCATGGGCGGCGTCCCGACGAACATCAACGCCGAGGTCCTGCGAAACAACACCGACATCGTCCCGGGCCTTTACGCCGCGGGCGAGGTGGCATGCGTCTCCGTGCACGGCGCGAACCGGCTCGGCACCAACTCGCTGCTGGACATCAACGTCTTCGGCCGCCGGGCCGGAATCGCCGCGGCGCAGCACGCGGTGGAGGTTCCCGCCCATGCCGAACTCCCGGACAACCCGGCCGATTTCGTCGAGGGACTGCTCACCCGCCTTCGCGACGGCGCCGGATCCCAGAACGTGGCGGCGATCCGCCGCGAGCTTCAGGAAACAATGGACGTCAACGCGTCGGTGTACCGCACCGAGGCGACGCTGAAGCAGGCGGTCGGCGACATCGCCGGGTTGAAAGCCCGATACCAGCATGTCGGCGTCATCGACCGGGGCCGCCGTTACAACACCGAACTCCTGGAAGCGGTCGAGCTGGGCTTCCTGCTCGACCTCGCCGAATGCCTGGTCACCAGCGCGCTGGCCCGCAACGAGTCCCGCGGGGGGCACTCCCGCGAGGACTATCCCAACCGTGACGACGTGAACTTCCTGCGTCATACCATGGCCTACCGCTCCGGGCCGCTGGCCGCCGCCGCACCCGACGCGGAGATCCGGCTGGACTACAAGCCCGTGGCCATGACCCGTTACCAGCCCATGGAGCGCAAGTACTGACCGCGTGGCCCGGGTGGCCGGCGGACCCGCGGGGACCCTGCCCGGTATCGAGGATCCCCGCCCATAGCGGCCACCCGGTTTCGCGCCGCTCCACGACGCCGTGAGAAAACGTAAGAAGACGTCGTAAGAGCCGTGACCGATGAGATCACCCATACCTGCACCAGCGCGCTCCGGCTCCCTCGGACCGCGGCCACGATCCCTGACACAAATCCTTTTCGGGTCCGGGGTGCGAGGCTTCGACGTTCGGGGCACTCGCGGCGCGGTCTATGATTTGCTGACCCGCGTTGCGGGTCCGATGTGAGAAAGGTCCGGCGTGACTGTCACCGACGATCTATCAACCACCGTACCGGCCGACGCCAGCTCCAACACCTCGGGTGGACGGACCGTCACGCTGAAGATCAGGCGCTTCAACCCCGAGGTGAGCAACGAAGCGCACTGGGAGAGCTACTCGGTCCCGTTCGACCCCAGTGACCGGCTGCTGGACGCCCTGCACTACGTGAAATGGAATCTCGACGGGTCGCTGTCCTTCCGGCGGTCATGCGCGCACGGCGTGTGCGGCTCGGACGCCATGCGGATCAACGGCGCGAACCGGCTCGCCTGCAAGGTGCTGGTCAAGGACCTCGGCTCGGAAATCTCGATCGAACCCATCAAGGGACTTCCGGTCGAGAAGGATCTCATCGTCGACATGGAGCCGTTCTTCGACGCCTTCCGGGCGGTCAAGCCCTATCTCATTCCCGAGGGACACGAACCGACCCGGGAGCGGCTGCAGTCCGCCGCCGACCGGGAACGCTTCGACGACACCACCAAGTGCATCATGTGCGCGGCCTGCACCACGTCGTGCCCGGTCTTCTGGAATGACGGCGACTACTTCGGACCGGCCGCGATCGTGGCCGCGCACCGCTTCATCTTCGACAGCCGGGACGCCGCCAGCGACGAACGCCTGGAAATTCTCAACGAGCGCGAAGGCGTCTGGCGCTGCCGGACGACGTTCAACTGCTCGAACGCGTGCCCGCGTGGGATCCAGGTCACCAAGGCCATTGCGGAGGTCAAGCGCGCGCTCATCTTCCGGCGCTTCTAGCGGCCCGGCTCGCGTCGGCCGGTACGCGACGCAAGCCGGGCCGGCCGGTACAGGCAGTCGGGAAGGACGGACGGCGATGACCCTCAAGACCGTTGCGCGGGTCACGGTATCCGCTGTCGTGCTACTTGTGCCAGGCCTGGTGCTGGCCGGCGCAGCCGGCTGTTCGTCCGACTCCCCCACGCCCCCACCGGCCGCGATCCCCACCGGCATCGCACCCACCGAGGCCAGTGGGGTGCCCGCGCCCCTTGCCGACGCCTACCACGCGACCATCACGCGGGGGACGGCACGAATCCGCTTCAACGATCAGGCGAGCTTCGCGTCCGCGTCCGGACGTAAACAGATCGTCTCCATCAGCGGTACCGGCACGGTCGACTTCGCCAACAGCACCAGCCAGACCGTGCGTGACGTGGCCGGCGGGGGCAGGAGCGAGATCCTGCTCATCGGCCCCGACCTCTACCAGCGCAGGGTCCCGCCCGCCGATGCGCCGAACTCCACCCGCTGGACCCGTGTCGTCCCAGGCGCCGGTGGCAACAACTCGGTGACACCCGGCCCGGGAACAACCACCCAGCCCGGGGCCGGCGACGCCGTCGCACTGCGGGTCGGATTCCTCAGCGGGGCCTCGACCCCGGTGACCACCGTCGGCCAGGAAGCGATCGACGGCGTCACGACCACCCATTACACGTTGTCCGTGAACCTGGACGCAGCCGCTGCCCAGGGAAACATCAGCGCCACGACGGTCGAGTACTACAAGGGCACCCTGGGGACGGCGATCCAACCGACCGAGGCATGGATCGACGCCGAGGGTCTCGTCCGCCAGCTCCGCGTCACCGTCGCCAGCGCCGGCTCCGACAACGGCGCGGGACGCAGTGAGATCGTCCGGACGGTGACCTACTCGGACTTCGGCGTACCCGCGCGCATCACCGCACCGCCGGCCGACCAGATCGCACCCGGCTGACCGGCTTTCCCCGTGTAACGCCTCCCCGGCGTGGCACGGGGCCCGAGCTCTGTGGCGGGCCGCCGTCCGGGAGCCCGCGCAATCGTCTTCGACGATCGCACGCCACCAACAGACAACCGCCGCGGCTACTCCGGCGGGCTCTTCTCCCCGCGGCTGCCCACGTCCATCACGACCTCGCCAGGCGTATCGACGGCACGTGCATCCGGCGCCGGCTCCGGTACGTCCGATACACCTTCCAGCGCTGGGTCCGGTGCGTCCGGACGCTCGTGTGCCTCATCTGCGCTCACCGGCTCCTCGCGGCGATCGGCCGCGGGAGTGAGATCGGTCGCCGGGGTGGACGTGGGGGCGACCCGCCCGAATCCGGGGCGTACCAGCCGGGGTTTGGCAGCGGCCGGCTCCCCGAAGTCCGCCCGGCGGATCCGGCAGTACACGGTCTGCAGGTCGCCGGCCGACCGGCCGATACCGAAGGCAGCCGCCGCGGACAGGTAGGCGAGAGCGTCCGCCCGGTCCATCCCCAACCGGGTGGACAGGAAGACCACCGCCGACCGCGTGGTATGGCGGACGGCATCGGCGAGATCGGCATGTGCCCCCAGCGGAACCCAGTGGGTGTCGGTTTCGACAAAGGGTTCGCGTAGCGTCCCGAGAGCGGCCCGGGCGGCGGGTTCCTTCAGGACGGTCAGGCGGAACGTCGCCCGCAGGGGCCCTTCCAGGGCGACCATCGCGACCTTTCCGTCACCCAGGGAATAATGTGGGTCACCAACAGCAAACAGTGCGCCGGGGACCCGTACCGGGAGAAACAGCCGGGCACCGACACCCAGTTCCCCGCAGTCGAGGGCTCCGCCATGCGTCCCGACCGAGGTCGAACGGAGCGGGCCGGGGCCGTCGAGGGCAACCGACATGATCCCCATGAACGGCGACAGCGGAAAACGCACCTTCCGCCTCCCGGTTCCCCCCAGTGTGCCGAAGAGCCTGCCCCGACGCCGTTCGACGGCGCAGAAGCTGCTCGTCGTCCGGAAGGACGTCCAGTTGCGGGCGTTCGCATCCGGGCCGGGAGGGTCGTTTTCGGGAAACTCTCCGGCAAGCAGCCCCGCACCGTGACGGGTCGACACCACCCCGTACCTGGCCCGCGGATGCAGCGAAACGACGTCCACCCGCAGCACATCGCCGGGCTCGGCACCGCGAACGAACACCGGTCCGGTCACCATGTGCGGGCTGTCCGCCCCGAACCGGTGCGGGATCCCGGAGGACGCGATCATCCGGGCGTCCTCAAGCACCTCGGGAGCCGGGACACCGAACCCGCCGAAGAAGGCGTCCGGGTCACGCCCCTGATCGTCGAGGATTCCCTCCTGACTGACCGTGTCGACCGTCACCGTGGCCCCCGACTCCACGCTCAGCACGGGCCGGGTGTCGGCGGTTGGCAGCCGCCCCCACATGACCGTCTCGGGGGTGGACGGCAGGTAGTGCTTTCCGTCCACCTTTCCCCTGCCGGGCTGCAGTGCCACGACAGCGCCGCTACCGCGACGTCCGGGGCCACCCGCGGCACCCGGCATCGGAAAGCCCTGGAGGGCCGAAGGCAGAGCGATCATGTTTTTCTCGCGCTGCCGGCGGCCCAAGTCCCCAGAAGGCTCCGAGGGGCGCGGCCATCCCGGACATCGAACAGGGGTAGCTTTCCCTGGCAGATCGTCGCCCGACGGGCTGGTGATGACACGACACGGGCGTCAGAGTCGCAGTGAAATATGACACATATGTTTCTGATGCGTTGCAGTCGTCCTCATTCACCAGCGTGAAGCCCGTATGGCAGTGATCCGCCAGGTAAGACAGTTTCTCGACCGGGCGGCCCGGGTGGTCGTCCGGCGGATGAGGGGGCCGAGCCGCCCGGAACGCGCCAGGCGCGCCCGACCGTTAGCCGAGCCACCCGTCAGGCTCGCATGAGCAGCAGGGAGCCGACCGCGTCCACCTCGGCGCGCCAGCCGGGGCGTATCAGGCAGGTCGCCTCGGCGAACTCGACGACGGCCGGCCCCGCCACGCCGCTGCCTGCTCCCAGCGCGGCGCGGGGCACAACGTCCACGTCCTGCCAGGAACCGTCCAGGTAGACCGACCGGCGGCTGCGGACCGCGGCGGGATCGGCGGCCGGCGCCCGCAACTCGGGTCGCCGGCCCGGCACCGTGGCCACCAGCCGTACGGCCACCACCTCGACCTCCCGGTCGTGCGCGGTGTGCCCGTAGCGGCGTAGGTGCTCGGCCTCGAAGGCCGTCCGTATCCGCGCGGCGGAAAAGTCACCGTCCGCGACGCCGCTACCAGCCCCGTCGCCGGGCTGCTCAGCAGCCGGCAACCCGCCACCGGAGGAAGCCACAACCGTCAGCTCATGTGCCTGGCCCACATATCGGCAGTCCGCCTGGAGTTCGGTCGCAAGTGCGGGAATGTCCGCAGTGGGGGTGTTTGCGCGGGCGGTCCGGGCCAGCTCGGCGAAGGCGGCGCCCAGATCGACCTCTGCCAGCAGACCGTGCAGCGGATAGAGGTAGTCCCGACGGACGTCGCCGATGGCCAGCCCCAACGCAGAGAGCACCCCGCAGGCCAACGGCACCAGCACCCGGCGCATCCCGAGCTCCTCGGCCAACGCGCAGGCGTGCGTTCCGCCGGCGCCGCCGAAGGCAACCAGGGTCAGCTCCCGCGGGTCAAGGCCGCGTTCCACCGAGACCACCCGCAATGCCCGGATCATCTCCGCGTCGGCGACCGCCACCACCCCGGCCGCCGTTTCCTCCGCCGACAGGCCGTCCGGCCCGGACCCGAGCATCGCGCCCAGGGTGGCCAGCGCCTTGTGCGCGGACGCCCTGGACAGGGTGACCTCGCCGCCGAGGTTCGCCCCATCGGCCAGATAGCCGAGAACCAGGTCCGCGTCGGTCACCGTCGGCTCGACGCCTCCACGGCCGTAACAGGCCGGTCCCGGATCGGCTCCGGCCGAACGGGGCCCGGCACGCAGCGCTCCACCGGAGTCGACCCACGCCACCGATCCACCGCCGGCGCTCACCGAGTGGACGTCCACCGTCGGCAACGTGATCGGTATGCCGGCGAGCACCGACTCGGCCGTGGTCTGCACCCGGCCGCCGAGCACCGGGGCGACATCCGTCGACGTCCCGCCCATGTCGAAGGTCAGCAGATCGGCCAGGCCCGAGCGGGCCGCGACATAGGCGGCGCCGACCACTCCCGCGGCCGGCCCCGACAGCACACATGCCGCGGCGTGGCCGGCTGCGGCCTCGAGCTCCACCACTCCCCCGGAGGAGCGCATGACCAGCGGTGACGGCAGACCCGCCGCGACGCACCGGCGAGCGAGCGCTCTGAGATAGGCCGACAGCGTCGGCGTCAGGTAGGCGTCGGCGACGGTGGTGGCGAACCGCTCGTACTCCCGGAACTGCGGGAGCACCTCGTGCGAGGCCACCACGGTCACGCCTGGTAATGCGGCACGCAGCGCGTCGGCGACCTGACGTTCGTGTTCGGGATGCGCGAAGGAGAACAGCAGGCACACGGCAACAGCCGCCAGACGCTCAGGTGCCCCGGAAACCTGGGCCGCCGTCAGCGCGCCGGAAACATGGTCACGCTGCCTCTGGCCCTCGTGCGCGGTGAGGGCTGCGATGACGTCACGCAGGCTGCGGACGTCCAACGGGACGACCACCCCGCCCGGTCCGGTACGTTCGATCACGGTGTACCGCAGCTCACGGGGCACCAGCGGCGACGGGCGGTCCCGGGTGAGGTCGTAGAGCGCCGGCCGGTTCTGGCGGCCGATCTCGATGACGTCGGCGAATCCGTGGGTGGTCACCAGGGCTGTCCGCGCCCCACGCCGCTCAAGCAGGGCGTTCGTCGCTACGGTGGTGCCGTGGGCGAACCGCTCGACGACATCGTGTCCCTCACCGGAGCCGGCAGGACCAACCCTGTGGACGGCGTCGAGCACCGCCTCGGACGGGTCGGCGGGCACCGACGGCACCTTCTCGAAGATCATACGGCCGTCGCCGCCGACCGCGACGAGATCGGTGAAGGTCCCACCCACGTCAACGCCGAGCCACACCGCCACGTGATGATCCTGGCACGTCGAGGCAGCCTGCTCACAGCCATCCGGGACACAGGTCCGCACTGTCGTCCAGGACGGACCCTGGGAGTAGCACGGCCCCTCACCGCCCGTGGCCCGGCTCACGGGCTACGACCTTCGGCCGCATTCAGGTGAAGGTGACGAGTAGCCTGATTACACGGCAGTGAAAGGGCCCGCACCCTGGGCCATAACAGAAGGTGGATAGAGGGGAACGCCCCCGTGACAGCACCGACGGTACCCGAGTCTGGACCCGACTTCGGCCCTAACGAGTGGCTGGTATTCGAGATCTACCAGCAGTATCTCGCCGACCCCGAGAGCGTCTCGCCGGAGTGGCGCGAGTTCCTCTCCGACTATCAGCCCGAGGGTGTCAACGACCGGCCAGGCGCGAAGGTGCCCGTCCCGCCCGCCGTTGCCGAGGGTGCGGTACCGGCTCCCAGCAGGGCCGGCGACACCCCCGCCGGCGGGCCGGCGTCCCCTGCGGCCAACATCTCCGTGGCCGCACCCCCGCCGGCTCCCGACCATGTCGCTCCCGCTCCGGCCAGCGGCGTCCCGAGCTCACCGCTGCGTGGCGCCGCCGCCCGCGTTGTCGCGAACATGGAGACGTCGTTGCACGTCCCCACGGCGACCTCGGTCCGTGCGGTGCCCGCCAAGCTGCTCGCGGACAACCGGATCGTCATCAACCGGCATCTGGCCCGTTCCCGTGGCGGCAAGGTGTCGTTCACACACCTGATCGGCTACGCGATGGTCAGGGCGCTGCAGGCCGCACCGGCCATGAACTTCTCCTACGCGGAGGTCGACGGCAAGCCGGCCCTGGTCACGCCGGAACACGTCAACCTGGGCATCGCCATCGACCTGGTCAAGGGCTCCTCGCGCCAGCTGGTGGTCGTCGCGGTCAAGCAGGCCGAGACGATGGACTTCAGCCAGTTCTGGCTCACCTACGAGGATCTCGTCCGGCGCGCCCGGACAAACAAGATCACCGCCGATGACTTCGCCGGCGTGACGATCACGCTGACCAACCCCGGCGGTATCGGCACCGTGCACTCGGTGCCACGCCTGATGCAGGGCCAGGGGACGATCATCGGGGTCGGCGCGATGGAGTACCCGGCCGAGTTCCAGGGCGCCTCCCCCGAGACCCTGTCGAAGCTGGCCGTCTCAAAGATCATTACTCTGACCAGCACGTACGACCATCGGATCATCCAGGGCGCGCAGTCCGGCGAGTACCTGCGCCGCATACACCAGCTGCTGCTCGGCGCGGACGACTTCTACGAGGAGATCTTCCGCTCACTGCGCGTCCCGTACGAGCCGGTGCAGTGGGTTGCCGACATCACCTCGTCCCACGAGGGCGATCTCGATCACGGTACCCGGGTGCTGGAACTGATCCACGCCTACCGGGTCCGCGGCCACCTGATGGCCGACACCAACCCCCTCGAGTTCGCCATCCGCAGCCACCCCGACCTCGACATCATCAGCCACGGCCTGACCCTGTGGGACCTCGACCGCGAGTTCCCCGTCGACGGCTTCGCCCGCCAGCGGACGATGACGCTGCGCGACATCCTGGGTGTCCTGCGGGACTCCTACTGTCGCCGGGTCGGCATCGAGTACATGCACATCCAGGAGCCGGACGAACGGGTCTGGATCCAGCAGCGGGTCGAACGGGCCGCTGAGCGTCCCGATCCCGCCGAGCAGCTGCACGTCCTCGAACGCCTCGGCGCAGCCGAGGCGTTCGAGTCCTTCCTGCAGACCAAGTATGTCGGGCAGCGGCGCTTCTCCCTGGAGGGTGCGGAGTCGGCAATCCCGCTGCTGGACGAGGTCCTGCAGCGGGCCACCGAGGCGGGCATGGACGAGGTCGCCTTCGGGATGGCCCACCGCGGCCGCCTCAACGTCCTGGCGAACATCATCGGCAAGTCCTACCGGCAGATCTTCGCCGAGTTCGAGGGCTACGTCGACCCGCAGACCGCGCACGGCTCCGGTGACGTCAAGTACCACCTCGGCGCCGAGGGCGTCTACACCGCCCCCGACGGCCGCGAGGTGGCCCTCTCCCTGGTGTCCAACCCCTCCCACCTGGAGGCGGTCGACCCGGTGCTGGAAGGTGTCGCCCGCGCCAAACAGGACCTGCTCAACAAGGGCCCGGAGGGCTTCACCGTCCTGCCCGTGCTCATCCACGGGGATGCCGCCTTCGCCGGCCAGGGCGTGGTCGCCGAGACGCTGAACCTCTCCCAGCTGCGCGGCTACCGCACCGGCGGCACCGTGCACGTCGTCATCAACAACCAGGTCGGGTTCACCACCTCGCCGGTCTCCAGCCGGTCGTCGGTGTACGCCACCGACGTCGCCCGGATGGTGCAGGCGCCGATCTTCCACGTCAACGGGGACGACCCCGAGGCGTGTGTGCGCGTCGCGCGGCTGGCCTTCGAGTTCCGGCAGGCGTTCCACAAGGACGTCGTGATCGACATGGTGTGCTACCGGCGGCGTGGCCACAACGAGATGGACGAACCGTCGTTCACCCAGCCGCTGATGTACGACACCATCGCCACGAAGCGGTCGGTGCGCAAGCTCTACACCGAAGCATTGATCGGTCGCGGCGACATCACCCCGGCCGAGGCCGAGCAGGCCATGAAGAACTACTCGGTGCAGCTGGAAAAGGCGTTCGCGGAAACCCGCGACACCACCGACCGGCCGCCCGCGCAGCCCCGGCTGGTGACGACTCCGGCGGAAGCCGCCGCCGCGGCCGCCGTGTCCACCGCCGTATCACTGGACGTCGTCAAAAAGGTCATCGATACTCAGACCGCCTTGCCGGCAGGATTCACAATCCACCCGAGGCTGCGCCCACAGCTCGAACGCCGGGCCCAGATGGTGGCCACCGGGACGATCGACTGGGCATGCGCCGAAACCATCGCCTTCGGATCGATCCTGCTGGACGGGCGGCCCATCCGTCTCGCCGGGCAGGACAGCCGGCGCGGTACCTTCGGCCAGCGGCACGCCGTCCTGGTCGACCGGCACACCGGCGAGGAGTACTCGCCGGTGAAGTCGCTGGAGACCGAGCCGGGCGCCGGCACCTTCTACGTCCACGACTCGCTACTGTCCGAGTTCGCCGCGATGGGCTTCGAGTACGGCTATTCGGTGGCCCGTCCGGAAGCGCTCGTACTGTGGGAGGCCCAGTTCGGCGACTTCGTCAACGGCGCCCAGTCGATCATTGATGAGTTCATCGCCGCGGGCGAGGCCAAGTGGGGGCAGCGCAGCGCGGTCGGCCTGCTGCTTCCGCACGGCTACGAGGGTCAGGGTCCGGATCACTCCTCGGCGCGGATCGAGCGGTTCCTGACGCTGTGCGCCGAGAACAACATGCTGGTGTCGGCCCCGTCCAGCCCGGCGAGCTATTTCCACCTGTTGCGCCGGCAGGCACTCTCGCCCGTACGCCGCCCGTTGGTCGTCTTCACCCCCAAGTCGATGCTACGGCTGAAGGCGGCGACGTCGACGGTCGAGGATCTGACGTCCGGCTCATGGCTCCCAGTAATCGATGATGCCCGTGTCGGTAACCACACAGGCATCCGCAAGATACTGCTGTCCAGCGGGAAGGTCTACTACGACCTGCTGGCCGCGCAGACCAAGAACCAGATCACCGACACCGCGCTCGTCCGGGTCGAGCAGCTCTACCCGACCCCTGTTGAGGAGCTGCGCAAGGTACTCGAGAGCTACCCGAACCTCACCGACGTGGCATGGGTGCAGGAAGAGCCCGCCAACCAGGGCGCCTACCCGCACATGGCCATCCAGCTGCCGGAGGCTCTGCCCGCCGGTCTGCGGCTGCGCCGGGTGTCCCGAAAGGCGTCGGCCGCGCCCGCCTCCGGTTCCTCCTCGGTACACGAGAAGGAGCAGGCGGCTCTGATCGAGGCCGCGTTCACCGGGTGATCTTCTCGTCACGACACAAGGCGGAGCAAGCGGTGTATTTCACCGACAGGGGTATCGAGGAGCTCTCGCAGCGTCGCGGTGAGGAGTCCGTGACGCTCGACTGGCTCGCCGACCAGCTGCGCACGTTCGTCGACCTGCATCCTCAATACGAGGATGCGGTCGAGGAACTGGCAACCTACCTGGCCCGCCTCGACGACCCGGACGACTGAGAGCTCAGTCTGTTCAGCTTGTAATTACAGGCTGAACAGACTGAACAGGTTGTTCAGACCGTGAGGACGAGCTTGCCGAAGACCTTGCCGTGGGCAAGCTTCGCGAACGACGCGCGGGCGTCGGCGAGGGGACGGACGTCGTCCACGATCGGACGGACCCCGACCCGGTCGGCGAAGGCCGCGAGCTCAGCCAGCTCATCCCGGGTGCCCATGGTCGAGCCGATGATGGACAGCTGCAGGAAGAAGAGCCGGTTGAGCTCGGCCGGCGGGTTGGCGCCGCTGGTCGCGCCCGAGCAGACGATCCGGCCGCCCGGCCGCAGCGCCCGCATGGAGTGTTCCCAGGTCGCCGTCCCCACGGTTTCGATCACCGCGTCGACCTTGACCGGCAGCCGCACCCCGGGCTCGAACGCCTCGTCCGCACCGATCTTGATCGCCCGCTCCCGCTTGGTGGCGTCCCTGGACGTGACAAGAACGGTGTGGCCGGCGGCCTTCCCCAGGATGATCGCGGCCGTGGACACCCCGCCGCCGGCGCCCTGCACCAGCAGCGTCCCACCACCGGCAGCCGGCAGGCCGGCCCGGCGGACGACCATCCGGTAGGCCGTCAGCCACGCGGTCGGCAGGCACGCGGCCTCCTCGAACGACAGCGCCGCCGGCTTGGGTACCAGGTTGCGCCGCGGTACCGCGACCGTCTCGGCAAGCGTCCCGGGGTACCGCTCCGACAACAGCGACCGCCGTGGGTCGAGGGTCTCGTCCCCGTTGCCGGTGGCCGGGTCACCGATGACAGCATGGACGATCACCTCCTCGCCGTCCGCGCTCACCCCGGCCGCGTCACAGCCGAGAATCATCGGCAGCCTGTCCGCGGGCAGCCCGACCCCGCGCAGGCTGAACAGATCATGATGGTTGAGTGTCGCGGCCCGGACGGACACGGTCGTCCATCCGTCGGGGACGTCGGGGACGGGCCGCTCACCGACGTACAGGCCGGACAAGGGGTCGTCGGCATTCTGGGACACGACAGCAACTGCAAGCACCAACCAACAGTAAAGCCGCGGCCGGCATGACGCCCGTGATCGCACCGACCGGTCGACACGGCCATACTTTCTCATCTACATCCATCAGAGCAACAACAAATGAACTACTAAATAACTACACACACATGAAAAACTGTGTGTAGTGCACAGCCTCCATCGCGCGGCGGGCCGAGCTGTGCTCCACTCTTCGACGTGGCGACACACAGGCGGGTACCGGCGCCCAGCTCGGGTGCGTCCCGGTGGTTCCGCCGGAGACAGCAAATCCTCGTGCCGGCGGCCGAGTCCGTGCCGGCCGTCCATGCCGACGGCGACACGATCGTCGTCTCCGTGACGGACTTCGTCTCCTGCAGCTACAAGGGATGCGGGACGCTACGGCCCCTGGTGGAGGTGTCCGAGAACCGGCGCTGCCCCGGCTGCGGTCGGGTCTGACCGGGACGACGGCAACAGGGATGGCGGCGGACCTGCCGGGCGGATTCTCGGCCTCCGGGTCCGCCGCGCGAACACCTCCCCGGCGCGGCTACCGGCGGGCCACCCCGTCGACATGAGCCTGGCGAGCCACCGCGGCGGCGACCGCCGGCGCCACCCGATCGTCGAAAACGCTCGGGATGATGTGCTGCTCGGTCAGCTCATCCACGATCACGGCGGCGAGCGCATCGGCCGCGGCCAGCTTCATCGACTCGGTTACCCGGCTCGCGCGCACGTCCAGTGCCCCGCGGAACACGCCAGGGAAGGCCAACACGTTGTTGATCTGATTCGGGTAGTCACTACGCCCGGTGGCGACGATCCGGGCGTAACAATGCGCAATCTCCGGATCGACCTCGGGATCGGGATTCGCCATCGCGAACACGATCGCGTTCGACGCCATCGACGCCACGGCCTCCTCGGGCACCTTGCCCGAGGACAGGCCGAGGAAGACGTCCGCCCCGGCCAAAGCGCTGTTGATCGAACCGGTGAAACCGGCCCGGTTGGTCTCGGCCGCGACCGTAGCCTTGATCGCGGTGAGATTGGGACGGCCCGGGTGCAGTATTCCGCGGCTGTCACCGACAGCAATATCGCCGATGCCAGCAGCAAGCAGGATACGAGTCACCGCCACGCCCGCGGCACCCGCGCCGGAGACCACGGCGCGCAGATCACCGAGACGCCGGCCGGTCAGGCGCGCCGCGTTCTCCAGCGCGGCGAGCGCCACGATCGCCGTCCCGTGCTGGTCGTCATGGAAGACGGGGATGTCAAGACGGTCCTGCAGCAGTCGTTCGATGGCGAAGCACCGTGGTGCGGAGATGTCCTCCAGGTTGATGCCACCGAAACTGGGTGCCAGCCGGGCAACCGTCTCCACAATCTCCTCGGTGTCGGTGCAGTCCAGGCAGATCGGGACCGCGTCGACTCCGGCGAACTGCTTGAACAGCGCCGCCTTGCCCTCCATGACCGGCAGGGCCGCGGCCGGGCCGATGTCGCCGAGCCCCAGCACCGCGGTGCCGTCGGTCACCACCGCGACGACGTTCGACCGCCAGGTGAAGTCGTCGGCCAGGCCGGGCTCATCCGCGATGGCCGTGCAGACCCGCGCGACACCAGGAGTGTAGGCACGCGACAGGTCGTCACGGTCGTTGAGCGGGACGGTCAGTGCGATTCCGATCTTGCCACCCTTGTGCAGGGTAAACACGGGGTCGGTGTCGCGGGCTGCCGGCTCCGACCCGCCCGGCTCGAAGGCGGGTCGGGGCACGGACGGCACCTGCGCCGGCGCATCGGGAACGGTCTGGTTGACAGAACGGTCGGTTGTAGCGGTCATCACATACTCCCTCGGACGAGATGCCTCGACGGGTGGGAGGCGTGGACGGCAAGGCCGGGGGTCGCCCGGGGATGCCGTCCAATATGGCACGCGGGCCCTTCTACCTCCTCCGCGGACGCCTCTCGACTCTGACTGAAGCATGCGCACGCCACCGGGCGTCCAAGGTAGGCGCCGAAGTCCACTCGGCGTGCCGAAACGCCAATGGATCAGCGGCGACCCGGGTGTCTGCTGACAGCCACGGACACATCAACCACCCATGAGGCATCGTTACCGGGTACGGTGCGCGTTCGTGGAGGTTCATGAACTTGCGATAGCCGGCGCATGGGTGTTCACCCCCCGCCAGCACACCGACGACCGGGGCACCTTTCTGGAGTGGTTCCGATCCGAGACCGTGACCAAGGTCATCGGTCACCCGCTCAGCCTCGCCCAGGCGAACCACAGTGTGAGCCGGCGCGGGACGCTACGCGGCGTCCACTACGCCGCCGTACCACCCAGTCAGGCCAAGTACGTCACCTGCGTCCATGGTCAGGTTCTCGACTGTGTGGTCGACATCCGCCTGGGTTCACCAACATATGGGACGCACCAGGCGGTGCTGCTCGACGACGTGAACCGCAGGGGCCTCTACCTCGCCGAGGGACTCGGTCACTCCTTCATGGCGCTCACCGATAACGCGGCGATCTCATACATCTGTTCGACGCCCTACAACCCCTCGCACGAGCACGGCGTCGACCCGCTCGACCCCGATCTGGCACTGCCCTGGCCACGGGACCTGACTCCGCTGCTGTCCGAGAAGGACGCGCAGGCTCCGTCGCTGAAGGAGGCGGAGGCCGCCGGCTTGCTGCCGTCCTACAGTGCGTGCACGGCCTACTATGAGGCCCTGCGGATCCAGGCGGGCCGCGGCCAGTAACGCGCGACCACCCGCCCCAGCATGTCCTCGGACGGGACCGAGCCGAACGTCGCGCTGTCGGTGCCGGCCGTCACGTTGTCGGATCGCAGCCACCACGACCCGTCCGGTTCGACGAAGGCCGCCCGCTTCACCCCGAGTCCACGACCGGGCAGCCGTGCGACAACCACGTCGCCCACCCGCGGCAACACGCCCCATAGCACCACGCAGGCGTCCCCGTCCCGCAGTGTCGGCGTCATGGACCGGCCGCTGACAGAGACCATCCGCACGGCAACATGTCGGCTCACACGGGTAAGTTGCCACAAGGTGGAGCCATGCCTCGACACCGTCCGGGGCCACTGAGGGCATGCCCGCTGTACCCCGACTTGCGACCTACAAGCATGTGCACCCACCAGAGTTGCCTCAGACGTCCAACGAGACGAGAAAGGATGGCGGTATGAGCCTCCTACGTCCGAAGACAACGGTCAGCGCCCACTGCGACCTGCCCTGCGGAGTCTACGACCCGGCCCAGGCGAAGATCGAAGCGCAGTCCGTGAAGGCGATCCAGGAGAAGTTCCAGGGGAACGACGACCCGGCCTTCCGCACCCGTGCCCTGGCCATCAAGGAGGAGCGGGCAGACCTGGTCAAGCACCACCTATGGGTGCTGTGGACCGACTACTTCAAGCCCAACCACCTGGAGAAGTACCCCGAACTCCACGACCTGTTCTGGCAGGCCACCAAGGCGGCCGGCGCAGCCGGGGCCAAGGGCTCGGTCGACCCGGCCGACGGGCAGAAGCTGCTCGACCTCATCGACCGGATCTCCACGATCTTCTGGGAGACCAAGGCCGCGTAGCCCCCTCACAATATCCGGAGATATCCGGGGACCCGGGCCCCGGCAGCGCGAAAAGATCATGATCGCGCTGCCTTTGGCCAGCTGGTAGCCCAGGGACTCCGGCCTGCACAGTGAGGCCGGTCCGGTCGGCTGCGATGACGAAGATCCGCCGGACCGGCCGTGGCACACGATGATCCCGTCGTGGATCACGATCCCGGCCCCGGCCGGAGCCGGCGGGTGGGATCATCCGCGGGACGACGAGACGTAGTCGGAATTACCTTCACAACCCTCAGAATTGATCACCCGACCTGCGGTGACACCTCGGCGCTGGGTACGGTGGTCTTCACGTGGCATGAGCTGAGCACGGATACTCGAGCCTCGACCAACGCGGCTGCTGCTCAGGTGGAGACTGAGAGGCCAAATGGGACGCAAGCGCACAAGTCATACAAGGGGGTAGCGTCGTGGACACAACGCCGAAGACCGAAACTGCCAGCGGTCAGGGCGGTGTCCCCAAAACCGGGGTTCCCGGTGGACGGCTGCGAGACGTCGTCCAGCTCACGCTGCCCGCGGCGAGTGCCTACCTGTCGGTCCTGCGGACCGCCACGGCCTCACTGGCGGCCCGCGCGGACTTCACCCTCGACGACATCGAAGACCTGCGGATCGCCGTCGACGAGGCATGCGCGCTGTTGCTGCTGTCGGCTGTTCCCGGTTCGGACCTGGAATGCACCTTCGAACTCTCCCCCGGTGTCATCGACGTCTCGGTCACGGTGCTCAGCCTGGACGGCGAGTCTCCGTCCATCGAGACGTTCGCCTGGACAGTACTGACCGCCCTGGCCGACGGGGTGTCCAGCTCCGTGGACGCGGACTCGCGGGTCACCATCGGGCTGCGCAAGCGGCGCGGTGTACCCGAGGAATACATCCACAGTCCCCAAACCACAGCACCCAAGACACCATGGACCGAGAGCGCCGGCGCGCCGGCTACCGGACCGGTGGGCACGCCGTGACCGCAGGGCCTACCCGACCGCTTCAGGACGCCGTGGCCACGACCACGCAACACTCGAAGGCCCTTCTCGAGGACACCCCTGATCTTTTCTTCGCCGCGGACAAGGAGGCCACGGACGAGACACCGCCCGGCACGTCAGTGACGGACAGTGCTCTGACGCCGCACCCGCCCGAGCACGCGCCGACGGTCGCGGCCCAGACCCACCCGGGTCACGACCCCAACTATCTTGGTCATGACCATCCTGGCGAGACCAACGATCGGGTACGCGCCCGGGAACTGTTCGCCCAGCTGGTCGCCCTCCCCGAGGGAAACGCCGATCGAGCTGAGATCCGGGACCAGCTCGTGCGGATGCACCTGCCGCTCGTCGAGTACCTCGCGCGTCGTTTCCGCAACCGCGGCGAGCCGCTGGACGACCTGACCCAGGTGGCGACGATCGGGCTGATCAAGTCGGTGGACCGCTTCGATCCCGAGCGCGGGGTGGAGTTCTCCACCTACGCGACGCCGACGATCGTCGGAGAGATCAAGCGGCACTTCCGGGACAAGGGCTGGGCGATCCGGGTTCCGCGGCGGCTGCAGGAACTCAAGCTGTCGCTGACCAAAGCCACCTCGGAGCTCTCCCAGACGCTCGGCCGCTCACCGACGGTCAGCGAGCTCGCGGCTCATCTGCAGATGAGCGAGGAGGAGGTGCTGGAGGGCCTGGAGTCCGCCAACGCCTACTCGGCGGTCTCGCTGGACGCGCCGGACTCCGGCGACGACGAGGCTCCGGCAGTGGCCGACACTTTGGGCGTCCAGGACGAGTCCCTGGAAGGTGTCGAGTACCGGGAGTCGCTCAAGCCGCTCCTGGAGAAGCTGCCTCCACGGGAGAAACGCATCCTGCTGCTGCGGTTCTTCGGCAACATGACCCAGTCGCAGATCGCCACCGAGCTCGGGATCTCCCAGATGCACGTCTCGCGCCTGCTCGCCCGCACGCTGGCCCAGCTACGCCGCGGCCTGCTGGACGACGCCTGACGGCCGTCTCCTCCGACGGCCGTCTCCTGAGAGGGTCGGATAGGTCGTAACAGGCATGCAGGTCGCAACGGTCATGCAAGGGGATCACCGGGACCCGGAGGCTGGCGGGGACGATAGCCGCCGGCCAGGCCGATCAGCACCAACACCCCGACCGGGACCACGACCAGCGGAATACCTTCGCCATAGCGGTGAGCCTGCAAAAGACCAACACCGACTGGAAGGCACAACATTTGCACAACGACGAGAGGTGAGCGGGCCCACCGGCGGTGGGCGAGCAATGCCCCCGCGAGCAGCCACAGGACAACCCCGGCGACGACGGCTAGCAGACCTCCGAGCTCGGCCCGGCCACGGTCGTCGGTGTCCGCCCCGAAACCCCGTACCACCAGGAACATGCCAAGGGCGACAAGTAGTAATCCCTCGGCGGCCAGTAGCACTACAGCGGCCCGCAGAGCGTGTACGGCATGCCGAGCACGGTCACGCCGCCAACGGGTCGGCGCGACCCGCTCGGATTCAGCCCTGGAACGCACATGCCGACAGTACGTGGTCGCCACGGCCGCATAATCCCGCCGGGCCCAGCGACCGCGGCGGACCATCCCGGCGGACCACCGCGGCGCGCAGATGTGCGTGCGTGGCAAGGATTACCTCGTGGGACCTGAAAAGGTCCGAACAGCTAACGTAGACATCATGCGCGCGTTGTTGGTCGTTAATCCCATCGCCACGGCTACGACCCAGCGCATCCGGGACGTCCTGGTCAGCGCCCTGGCCGCCGGCCTGAGCCTCGAGACCGTCGCCACCAAGGGCCGGGGCCACGCTGCCGAGCTCGCCGAACGCGCCGCTGACAACGGCCTCGACCTTGTTGTCGCCCTCGGCGGCGACGGAACGGTCAACGAGATCGCCAACGGTCTCCTGCGGGCGGGACCGGATCCGGGCACGCCGGCACTGGCAGTGGTACCCGGCGGGAGCACCAACGTCTTCGCCCGTGCGCTCGGCTACTCCGCGTCCCCGGTAGAAGCTACGGGAGAACTTCTGGAGGCTCTGCGAGAGGGCCGAAGCCGCCGGATCGGGCTCGGACACGCTACCTTCACCAACCGGTCAGGCAGCAGCCAGTCCCGGTGGTTCACGTTCTGTGCCGGTCTCGGCCTCGACGCGGCTGTCGTCGAACGGGTGGAGCGCAAACGGGTACACGGGCGCCGCAACACCCCGGGGTTGTACCTGCGCTCGGCGGCCAGCCAGTTCGTCCGCAACGCCGGGCGCCGCCGTCCACCCATCACCATCACCACCGACGAACCAAGCCAGACGGCAGAGGCAACCGTCGACGGAAGCGGTCCGGGCACCGCGGAGCCGGACACCGTACTGGTCGCCGTGGTGTGCAACACGACGCCCTGGACGTACCTCAACTCCCGGCTGGTGCGCGCATGCCCGGAAGCCTCGTTCGACACCGGTCTGGACCTTGTCGGCCTGCGCCGGCTGACGGCCATGACAACAGCCCGGATCGGCCTGCACATGCTGCACAGCGCCCGGGGCCCACACGGTAGGAATGTCAGTACCCTGCATGACCAGCGCACGATCACGCTGACGGCCACGCAGGAGCTCCCGTTCCAGATGGACGGCGAGTACATCGGCCCGCAGACTCAGGTGACACTGCGATCCGAACCCAGGGCCCTGCGCGTCATCGTCTGATTCGAACGTGCGCTCAGGCCGCTCCACGGCCGAGTCCGCGGACGACCTCGGCCGGGTCGTCACAGATCACCGCGTCCACACCGGCCTGCCGCAACTCATCGGCGTCCCGCACCGACGTGACGGTCCAGGTCACCAGGCTCACACCGGCTGCCCGGACCCGCTCGGGCACCTCCGAGGAGCCCAGCACCGAGGAGATGTGGGCGTGCAGCTCGTGATGCCCTGCCGAGCGCACATAGGCGATGCCTCCGCTCACCGACATCCGCGGCATGGCGAGGAACGCGGTGGACACGCCGATCCCGGCGTCGCGCACCGCCTCGATCGCGAACCAGTCGAACGAGGACACGGTCACGGCCGCGGGTGCGACGGCACCGGAGGCCCGGGCGAGCCCGCGGGCCTGCAGAAATTCGATCAGGGTCCGGGCGGTCCTTTCCCGGGGGGCGTCGAAGTCGGGCTGGCCCGGCTGGTTCTTGACCTCGAGAATGATGCGGCCACGACCGTCCCAGACATCGAGGATCTCGGCCAGGGTGGGCACACCCAGGTGGGTGAGTTCGCGGGTCGTCCGGCGTACCACGGCCCGGCCGGTCAGCCGCCCCGGCAGCCGGGGATCATGCACACAGACCAGATCCCCGTCGGCGCTGCGCCGCACGTCCACTTCGATACCATCAGCGCCGGCGCGCAACGCGGCGTCCACCGCCTCGACTGTGTTCTCCGGGCCGGGGATCCGGCTACCGCGGTGACCAAGAACCTGCATGAGCCAACGATGCCATCACGGCCATACCCGGTAACGCCAGGGCCTCGGCGCAGGATCCGCTACAGAGCCAAAGGCAGCGCGATCATGTTCCTTTCACGCTGCCGGAGGTCCAGATCCCCGGGTCGGTAAGCCAGAAACCGATAGATGACAACATCCAATGCCAATTCGGCATGTTGCCCGGCTCTGCCGGGCATGCGTGTTCACTGAGTTGGCAGTACTAGGACTGTCTGTGTGTCGCCGTCGTTCGACCAGCCGCAAAGAGTGGTCCACCTGTGTCTCTAACGGACGAAGGCAGGCAGGCAGGGGCCAGTAAGGGGTGGGAAGCCACTTGCAGGTTCTTGCGCCCATGCCAGTTGCGGTGGGAGGGTGGCGAATGTCCGAGGTGGATGGACCGCATACACCTCGGACTCACACGCGACGGTGCATCTGGTCGAAAGATCGAGAAGCCGCATGGACCCGGTAGCCGTTTGGCCGCCGGAAAGTGCGACACAACCGTGGCGACTCGTAAAGCGTCTCACGTGCAGTGTGGCCCGAGACGAGAGAGGGAGTTGTACGCATGGACTGGCGCCACAGAGCGCTCTGTCGTGACGAGGATCCCGAGCTCTTCTTCCCGATCGGTACTACCGGTCCGGCTGAACGCCAGGTCGAAGAAGCAAAGGCCGTCTGCAGACGGTGTGCTGTAACAAGTGATTGCTTGAGCTGGGCTCTTGACACCGGGCAGGACTCCGGGGTCTGGGGCGGTTTGAGCGAGGATGAACGCCGAGCACTCAAACGCCCTGCGCGCACCCGAGTTCGCACCGCCTGAGCAGTACCCCCCAGCACCAAACCAGTTCGAGCCACACGACGACTTCCCAGGTGACCTTGCCGTGATGTATTGGTCATCGGGGTGCTGTCGTGTGCCTTAGGGCTGCTTCCGTCCGTGTCCGCTTCGTTTGTCAGCGGAGCCATCAGCACCCGCTGTACCGGTGCTGAGACGGTAGGAAACGACAGGCCGGGACGGGGTGGGACGGCGCCAGGCACGGTGGTGCTGTACCCACCTCGACGGTCCACATAACACCGATCTCGAAAAAAATTCTCAGCCGCGCAACGGGATGGACAGCAGGGCCTCTGTTCCACGCTCCGCCCCCGCCTGGAGCCGGATCGCTCCCTGCATCTCACCGAGGACGAGCTGGCGCACGATCTGCAGACCGAGCCGGGGTGAGTGCTCCAGCTGGAAGTCCTCGGGCAGCCCGGCACCGTTGTCGGCGACCACCACGTCCAGCCGGTCGGCATACCGTCGGACACGGAGTTCGATCGAACCTGCCGAACCGTCGAACGCATGTTCGACAGCATTCTGCAAAAGTTCGGAGAGCACAAGTGCCAGGGGCGTGGCGAGTTCACCGGGCAGCCGGCCGAATGATCCTTTGCGGGTCGTACTCGCCCGGGTCCCGGTCGAAGCGAGATCTACTGTTACCGACGTGATCTGGTCGGCGATCTCGTCGAAGGGCACCGACTCGCCGAGGCTCTGCGAAAGAGTCTCGTGAACAACGGCGATCGAGGTCACCCTTCGCACCGACTCCCGCAACGCCAGGCGCGCCTCGTCCACCTTGGTACGACGCATCTGCAGGCGCAGCAGAGCCGCGACCGTCTGCAGGTTGTTCTTCACCCGATGATGGATCTCTCGGATGGTCGCGTCCTTGCTCAGCAACTGCGCCTCACGACGCCGGAGATCGGAAACATCACGGACGAGGACCAGCACCTCACGGGTGGCACCGGGAAACAGCGGGATCGCGCGCAACAGCACCACCGTGCTCCCGACCGCGAGCTCCACCTCGACCGGCCGGCGACGCCCGATCGCGTGCCACACGGCCGGTGTGGTCGCGGGCAGGTTCAGCGTCCGGTGCACCGACCGCAGGTCTTCACCGGTGACATTGCCGGTATAACCAAGGCGGCGGTATGCCGACAGTGCGTTCGGACTGGCGAAAATGACCTTTCCCGAGCCGTCCAGGCGGAGCATCCCGTCACCGACGCGCGGTGCCTCGGGCAGCTCGGCGTTGCTCCCCCGGAACGGGAACGCTCCCTCGGCAATCATCAGTGCCAGGTTGTTCGCGCACTGCAGGTACGCCGACTCCAGCGCGCTCGGTGTCCGGGTGGTGGCAAGGTTGGTGTCCCGCGCCAGTATGGCGATCACGCGGTCGGAGTGCAGTACCGGGATCGCCTCGGTCCGGACCGGCACCCCGCCGTCCCACTCCGGCTCGCCCTCCCGGGCGATCCGGCGCTCACGCCACGAGTTCTGCACCACCCACCTGTTAATCACAACGCTACCGACCTCGTCGTTGTGGTACGCCGTCGGCCCGGTGGTCGGCCGTACCTGCGCGACCACGAGGAACTCGGCCCCCGGGCCGGACCCCCCTCGGGCCACCGCGGTCCGGCTGGGCACGAGCAGCAGGAGGTCCGCGAAGGACAGGTCGGCCAACAGTGCCCAATCAGCCACCAGGGCGTACAGGTGGTCGATGTCGTCCGCACCAAGATCGGTGCTCTCGCGCAGAAGGTCCGCCAGCGTTCCCACGCAGGCAGACTGCCAGACGTGGCGCCGCACCGGAGCGCGGGTGCCGGATCAGCTTCCCCAATCGCGGCTTCGCCGTGATCCGGGCACCAATCCGCGGCGCAAAAACCATGATCGCACCGCCTTTGACCTAGGCTTCCTGGTGTGCATCCACGTACCACCGATGTGGTCGGCAATCCGCTTGGATGGCTGGACAGCCATGCCCGTCGCCGCGAAGAGGCCGGGCTGCGCCGAGTCGTGCGCCCACGCACGCCCGACGGACGGACGCCGGGCAACCCACCTCACGAGGATCCCGCGCACCCACTGGACCTGGCGAGCAACGACTACCTGGGCCTGTCCCGCCATCCCGAAGTGATCGAAGGTGGGGTGCGAGCGTTGCGCACCTGGGGCGCAGGCTCCACCGGAAGCCGGCTGGTCACCGGGACGACCACCCTGCACGGTGACCTTGAGAACGCCCTCGCCCACCACACCGGCTTCGCCTCGGCGCTGGTCTTCGCCTCCGGGTACGCGGCCAACCTGGGCGTGCTCACCGCGCTCACCGGACCCGACGACCTCATCGTTTCGGACGAGCGCAACCATGCGTCGCTGGTGGACGCCTGCCGGCTGTCACGGGCGCGGGTGCTCGTCATCCCGCATGCCGACGTCGAAGCGGTCGACAACGCGCTGGCCGAGCGGTCGTGGCAGCACGCCGTCGTGGTCACCGACTCGGTGTTCTCCGCCGACGGCGACCTGGCGCCGCTGGCCGCGTTGCATGCGGTCACCCGGGCTCATGGAGCGCTGCTGGTCGTGGACGAGGCACACAGCCTCGGCGTCGTCGGCCCCGGCGGTCGGGGGGCGCTCGCGGACGTCGGGCTCGCCGGCGAGCCGGACGTGATCGCCACCGTCACCCTGTCCAAGGCGCTGGGCAGCCAGGGCGGTGCCGTGCTGGGCCCGCCGGCCGTGCGCGCGCACCTCATCGACACCGCCCGCACGTTCATCTTCGACACCGGGCTGGCCCCGGCCTGCGCCGGCGCGGCACTCGCCGCGGTGGAGATACTCACCTCCACCCCGGATCTCGCGGACGACGTACGACGGCACGCCCGCCGGCTGGCCGCCCTCACCGGCGCGCCCCGGCCGGCTGGCGCGGTCGTGTCGGTCGTCCTGGGTGAGCCCGAACGCGCGGTGCAGGCGGCGGAGATCTGCCGTGCGCACGGGGTGGCCGTCGGTTGCTTCCGCCCCCCGACCGTGCCCCCGGGCACAAGCCGGCTGCGGGTCGCGGCCCGCGCCGACCTCACCGAAACCGACCTGGCCCAGGCCGCTGGTGCTTTCGCCGCAGCCCTCGGTACACTCCCTCCCGGCGTACCCGGCCCTCCTGGCACACCCAGATGACGGTCCTCGTGGTGACAGGGACCGGGACGGGCGTCGGGAAGACGGTCGTCACCGCCGCGGTGGCCGCCCTGGCCCGTGATCGGGGCGTCGACGTCGCCGTGGTGAAGGCCGCCCAGACCGGCGTCGAGCCCGGCGAACCCGGCGACCTCGACCATGTGCGCGACCTGTCCGGGGTCGAGGACCTGCATGAATACGCCCGGTTCCCGGCGGCGCTGTCGCCGGCTGCCGCGGCCCGCCTCCACCGGTGTGCTCCGGTGGAGCTGTCCGACGTCGCCCAGCGCGTGGCGGAACTCGCCGAGCACCGCCGGCTCGTCCTGGTGGAAGGAGCGGGCGGACTACTGGTCCGCTACGACGACGAGGGCACCACCGTGGCCGATCTCGCCCATACGTTGGCCGCGCCGGTGCTGCTGGTCAGCGAGGCCGGGCTCGGCGCGCTCAACACCACCGCGCTGACCCTGGAGGCGCTGGCGAACCGTGGACTGGAACTCGCCGGGCTCGTCATCGGTTCATGGCCACCCGTCCCCGACCTCGCCTGTCGCTCGAACATCATGGACATGGAGATGCTCGCCGCACGTCCGCTCGCCGGAGCAGTGCCGGCGGGAGCGGGGCAGACCGATGCCGCGGTGTTCCGCGACACCGCCCGGGCATGCCTCGCGCCCGCCCTCGGCGGCACCTTCGACGCCCACGACTTCCGGGAGAGCCACAAACCGTGACCCATCCTTTGACCCTCCAGCGATCCCAGAGACTCGGACCTCTCGGACCTCCGGAGGAGTCGAGGGTCCGTAACCGACCTACCACAGGGAGACCGCCTTGCCGCCGTCGTCAGCAGCAGCCGCACCCATGACCCTGCCGCCAACAACGCAACCGCCGACAACCAACCAGCCGCCAGCCCTCGGGGGGCTCGACGAGAACGCAGGGACTGCCGCCGACATCCTCCGGGTAGCCCGTGAGCAGGTGCTGGAGCGCGGCCAAGGGCTGTCGGCCGAGCAGACCCTGGAGGTGCTGCGCCTGGACGACGACCGGATCAGCGAGGCGCTCGCGCTCGCCCACGAGGCACGGATACGCTGGTGCGGCCCGGAGGTCGAGGTCGAGGGAATCGTCAGCCTCAAGACCGGCGGCTGCCCCGAGGACTGCCACTTCTGCTCCCAGTCCGGCAAGTTCGACTCACCGGTCCGCGCGGTCTGGCTGGACATCCCGTCGCTGGTCGAGGCCGCGAAAGCGACGAGGGAGACCGGTGCGAGCGAGTTCTGTATCGTCGCCGCCGTCCGAGGCCCGGACGAACGCCTGATGGAGCAGGTCCGAGCGGGGGTCGCGGCGATCCGTGCCGCGGTCGACATCAACATCGCCTGCTCGCTCGGGATGCTCACCCAGGAGCAGGTGGACGCGCTCGCCTCGATGGGCGTGCACCGCTACAACCACAACCTGGAGACGGCGCGCTCGCACTTCCCGCAGGTCGTGACCACCCACAGCTGGCAGGAACGCTGGGACACCTGCGAGATGGTGCGAGCCGCCGGCATGGAGCTGTGCTGTGGCGCCATCATCGGGGTCGGCGAGACGCTGGAACAGCGGGCGGAACTCGCCGGCCAGCTTGCCGAGCTGGAGCCCCACGAGGTTCCGCTGAACTTCCTCAACCCGCGGCCGGGCACACCGTTCGCCGACCTTCCCGTGATCAGCCCGCAGGAGGCGTTGCGCACGATCGCCGCGTTCCGGCTCGCGCTGCCACGCACCATCCTGCGCTATGCCGGCGGACGCGAGATCACCCTCGGCGATCTGGCCGTCGACGGGATGCTCGGCGGCATCAACGCGGTCATCGTCGGCAACTATCTCACTACTCTGGGTCGACCCGCCGAAGCGGATCTGGAGATGCTCGTCGACCTGAAGATGCCCATCAAGTCCATGCAGTCCACGTTCTGACCAGACCGGCCCCCAAATCGGACGGGCTGACCCGTGCCGAGCAGGGGACAACCGAAGCGGAGGACACCCGCGGACCTGTAGTTCCGTAGTACTGATGACGGGCCCGCGGGTCCGGGTAGAACATCGGACGGCCCGCCCGATGTTCTACCCTCGGTACCATGACTCCAGAGGGTCTAAGGCAACGCAATCATGCTTCCCCCGCGTCCGGGTCGCTCAGCGGGACGGAGACGGCATTCTGCGACCGGTGCGGGCAGTCGCTCGCGGACAGCGGGCACGACACCTGCGTCCAGGCACGGCTGTTGGAACCACCGCGGTTCTGCCGGACCTGCCGGCGACGGATGGTCGTCCAGATCACGCCGACCGGATGGACGGCCAGCTGCACCGAACACGGCACAATCGCAAGTTGACCTCCGGCCCTGCCGGCCGCAGGCCCGCGGTCAGGCCACCGGAAGCTGGTCGAGGAGAGCGATCAGGTCCCCTTCCTGAACGACGTCTCCTTCCTGGACCGCGATCTGGGCAACCCGACCACCGTCCTCGCTGAGTACCGGAATCTCCATCTTCATGGAGTCGAGAATCACCAGCGTGTCGCCGGCCGACACAGTGTCACCGACACCGACCACGACCTTCCACACGTTGGCCACCATCTCAGCCCGAACTTCCTCGGCCACGGCTCCCCTTCCCTGTCCCGAGCGTTCCTTCTCCCGCGCGGACATGTGCACAGCGTGAGCGTAGTGTGTGGCCGCACCCGGCCGCTGCGCGCCACGTCGACAAAGAAAGTCCCTGTTCGACCGCTGATTCACCCAAGCTCTTAACGCGGCGGTAGCAACTCCCGCCCAAAGCCCGGCAACGATCTTCCCTGAACGGTCGGGGGAGCCGGCGCAGGCAGCACAGACATGCCGGAATGCCGCGCTTGCGATCGAAGGCCCGCCGGACGACGCACACTACGAGGGTGTTCGTTCTCCTTGTGCTTGCTCTGGTGGGCGGTGTCACCGTAGGACTGATCCGCGGTGGCACGCTGGACGCTCTGGTCCGTGTCTATGTGTCACGCCCGTGGATGTTCGCGGCCACGATCGCGACCCTGATCGCCGGCCGGCTCGTTCCCGGCCTGCATGCGGCCGCATGGGTGGTGGCCACGGTGGCAATCGTGCTGTTCGCCGCGGCGAACTCCCGTCTTCCCGGCGTCGGCCTGCTGTGGGTCGGGATCGCACTGAACACCGTGGTAATCCTCGCCAACGGCGGCCGGATGCCGGTTTCACTGTGGGGAGCCGAGCGGGCCGGGGTGCCCGTCAGCGAGCTGCGAGCCTCCGCCCAGCACACACCGGGCGATGCCGACACGGTCCTGCGCCCGGCCACCGACGTGATTCCGCTGGCGTTTCCCAACGCGGCAGCCGTCGTCAGCATCGGCGACGTCCTGGTCGCCTCCGGCATCGGACTGTTCGGCGCGGTCGCGCCGGTACGGGCACGCCGAGCTCTCGAGTCCCGCCGCGTCCGTGACACGCCGGCCGCCGGCGTCCGTCCCGACGATGATCCGAAAGCCGACGATCCGGACCTCGCCTCCGCCGAACCCGCGGATGCTCACCTCGGCCAGTAGCCAGGCCAGTAGCCATGACAGGATGACCCGAGCAGAAAGGAGGTCCCTGACGTGGCGAAGAAGAAGCGCAAGCGGCGTGCACGCGCCAAGCACAAGGCCAACCACGGCAAGCGCCCGAACACCTGAGCCGTTCGGACCGCGGTCGGTCTCAGGCACCTAATACTGTCAGTTCGGCTACTGTTCGCGTCCTTTATATGATTTTGAGTAATATTTGGGGTGCGGCAATGGCCCGGTGAGGCCTCACCGGGCCACGGCGATCGGCGAACAGCGGCGATCGGCGAACAGGCCGGTAGCGGGAGAAAGCGCCAATCAGCCGGTGGTGGTGTGGGCTCGCAGCCATTCGACGGTCTGCCTCAGCCCGCTGTCCAGATCGACCTGGGGCCGCCAGCCGACCAGCCGGGCCGCCTTGCTGACGTCGAGTGCGATCCGCTGCAGCTCACCCGGTCGGGGCGGGGCGAACTCGGGAGCATCCGCCACCCCGGCGATCTCCGCAATTGTGCGATGCAGATCCCGGACGGCCGTCTGGGTGCCTGTGCCGATGTTGAGGCGTTCGCCGTTGGCGGCATCCGGCGGGACGGACCGGGCGAAGGCGTCCACGACATCGCCGACGAAGACGTAGTCACGGGTAGTCGCGCCGTCACCGAAGATCCTTGTCGGGCGGCCCTCGAGCATCGCCGTCCCGAAGATCGCCACCACCCCGGCCTCGCCGTGTGGATCCTGCCGGGGCCCGTAGACGTTCCCCAGTGCCAACGCCGTCGTGGCCAGCCCATATGTGGACCGGTACACGGACAGGTAGAGCTCGCCGGCTGCCTTGCCCGCGGCGTACTGCGACTCGGGAGCCACCGGCGCGGTCTCGTTGACCGGCAGCTGCTGCGGCGTCCCGTAGATCGAACCGCCGGACGACGTGTGGATGAATTTTGCGACGCCGGCCAGCCTGCTCGCCTCAAGCACGTTGATCGTTCCCAGCACGTTCAGCCGGGCGTCGAGCAATGGATCGCTGATACTCACCCGCACGTCGATCTGTGCCGCCAGATGCAGGACGGCATCGGGACGGACCCGCCCGACGACACCGAGGAGCTCGGCAGACGTTATATCCACCTTCTCGAATGAAAATCGGCGGTCACGCAGGGCGGGGCTGAGGTTCTCCAGCCGACCGGTGGACAGGTCGTCGATCCCGACGACGTCGTGGCCGTCGGCAAGCATACGGTCAGTGACCGTGGAACCGATAAAACCGGCCGCGCCGGTGACGAGGATACGCACGGCATGAGAGCTTAACCGCCATCAGACGGCCGGCCGCCACAGGCAAGTCCTATTCGGTGCGGAACTCTGCCGCGTCCGCGTCGATACGGGCGGCGCGCAACCGTTCCAGAACGCTCTCCCTGAGGGACTCGGGAGCACGCTCGCCGCCGCACCTGCGGGCTACCAACAGCTTCACCTCGTGTTCCACGCCGAACTCGCGAAGGCATGGGGAGCATTCGTCCAGATGCGAACGAACCAGGTGCTTGTGGTCGAAGTCGATCTCGCCGTCGAGATAGAGGTAGACCGCTTCCAGCACCTTCCCGCAGTCGACCGCGTGCGGGCCCCCACAGCTCACAACCCACCGCCGTCGGCCTCGGAGCTGCCCGCTCGGACAAGGCCACGTTCCCGGGCGTAGTGCCCGAGAGCCGTGCGCAGCCCGCGGCGGCCACGATGCAGGCGTGACATCACGGTACCGATCGGGGTACCCATGATCTCCGCGATCTCCTTGTAGGCGAACCCCTCGACATCGGCAAGATACACCGCAATCCGGAAATCCTCGGGCAGCGCCTGGAGTGCCTCCTTGACGTCGCTGTCCGGCAGATGCTCCAACGCCTCGGTCTCAGCGCTCTTCAGGCCGCTGGACGTGTGCGACTCCGCGTCGGCAAGCTGCCAGTCCTCGACCTGCTCGGTCGGGCTCTGCAGCGGTTGGCGCTGACGCTTGCGGTAGGTGTTGATGAAGGTGTTCGTCAGGATGCGGTAGAGCCATGCCTTGAGATTTGTACCTTCCTGGAACTGGTGGAAGGCCGCGAACGCCTTGACAAAGGTCTCCTGCACCAGATCTTCGGCATCGGCGGGGTTTCGCGTCATCCGCAGCGCCGCCGCATAAAGTTGATCAAGAAAAGGCAAGGCGTCTCGCTCGAAGCGGCTGCTCCGCTCCTCGACGGTCTCGTCGACCAGGACCACTCCCTCGTTCCTTGGGTCGTCCGCGGCGTGCCGGCTCACGGACGTGCCGGCGGCCCCTGAAACGGACGATACCCCGGCAGGTGCGTGCGCGCGTGCAGAAAAGTCACCGGTGACGGCAGGTTCCGGGACGGTCGGCCACCGATCGAGAGGGCCGATCGGACCATCATGGGGACGGGGAACCGGCGCGGGCGTCGATGCGGTGTTGCGGGCACAGGCAACCAGCGACCCGGGGACTTGGGCCTCCGGCCGCGCGAAAGAAACATCATCGCGCCGCTTCTGGCCCTCTAGCCCGGTTGCGAACTGGGCAGTCATCGAACCTCCGAGTGGATGTCCCTGCCGGCCGAAATCAACACGATCATGGGGACCGGCGAATCACGGAACGATCCACCCCGGCCCGTCTGTTCTCCCGCGTCGCGGACGGCTCCAAGGATCCTTGCAGGTGACGTAACTGTCCGATCAGCCGTCGGATTCCCACCCGTGGCCCAGGGCCTTGGACCTCCGGCGGTGTGAAAAAGCATGATCGCACCGCCTTTGACCCTCCAGCGACCCAGCAGATCACTATCCGGTATCCACGCTCCCTGCCGAAGCAGAACGGTCACTCACCGTCCGCCGCACGCGCGTAGGCCCCGAGGAACCCAACCGCCTGATGATCCACTCTGTCCCGACGGTCGCCGCTTCGTCGACGACCTCGGTTTCAGTGCGGCCGTCCCTACGACGCGTCCGCATGGCATGGTCGGCGCCGGCCAGGACGTGTACCTCGACATGACGGGCCGGGTCCGGATCGGGCATGCCGAACGCGTCCCGATCACCTTGGACCACGAGCACGGGGACGCCCGCGGCAAGCAGCTCGGGCAGGCGTGACGGCCGATTCCCCCGCGGATTCCGCCCAAAACCCCTGCTGGGATCTTCTCTAGCCGGGGCGGCGGGCCTTCCAGGGGGACACAGCGGGAAGCCGAAGGCCACGACTGCGGCGGCCCCGACCGTGGGGGCGCAGCGGCAGGCCACTCTCGATCCCATGGAACGGCCGACGAGGACAACAGGCCGCGGCTGCCCCAGAGCGTCCATGACCGCGTGCAGCACGGCGTCCAACCGGGCCGGGCGATCCGGCACGGCGTCCCGCGACCCGGTAGGGCATCTCCAGGCGGGCAACGCCGACCCCACGCCCCGGCAGCCGCGCCGCGAGCTCGGACAACACACCGACATCCGTTCCACTAGCAGCACCATGCAGAAGAACAACAAATCCGATCGGTGTCCTCGCCGCGGGAACCAGAAACACTCGCCCGCCGTCGACATCCAGGGAAGTCCGATCGGTGGAGGAGGCACCGACCGCGGTCATGCCCGAGAGAAAAATGTCACCGCTGCCTGTGTACATCTGTCAGACTTCCCGTGAGTGTGTGTGACTTGTTTCGCATCTTCTCCCCTGAAGGGTAGGTAAAGGTCCATGCTGCCGCGTCTCGACGCCGAGCCAGATCAGCCGCGCGGACGAACGCCGACCCTCGTCTACGAGGCCCCCACGGACAGCGATGATCCGTACTGGGCGTTCTACGAAGATGTCGCCGCGACCCAGTTGGCCAGCTGGCTGCCGATGTCGCAGATCCGAGTCCTGGACGTGTCCGGCCCACGGACGAGGTTCGCACGCCAGATGGTCGCGGCCGGACACGATGTCGTGCGCGTTGTCCCGTCCTCGGATCGCCCGAGCGCCCGCAGCGTCGGCAGACGCGAAGGCAGCCATGCTCGCCCATCCCGGGTTCCCTCGCGTCCCGGCGAGGCCGGCGGACGAGGTCCGGCCCGGCCGGGCGACCCCGCGGGCTGCGGACGGCTGGTGCAGGTGGCCGGTGACGCCCGGTCGCTGGACTGGTTCGCGCCGGAAAGCTTCGACGCCGTCCTGGCCGAGGGCCGCGCGCTGTCGTTCTGCCTGGCCACGGAGACGACCCTGGAAGAGATCTACCGCATGCTGCGCCCTGGTGGGCGGCTGCTGCTGTGCGTCGACTCGCTGCTGCTGGGCCTTGCCCGGCTCGCCGAACAGCACCGCTGGGCGGAACTGTCCGACGTCCCGCGCGCCGACGTCGTCCTCGTCCCCGCCGAGGACGGGTCCATCACCCGCTGTTTCTGGCCGGAGGAACTGCACGCCCTGCTGACCAGCGCCGGCCTCGACGTCGACTGGATCCGACCGCGGACGGTGCTGTCAGCCGAGGCGGTGACCCGCGCGGTCGCCTCTGACGTGTCCTGCTTTCCCACCCTGGTCCGGACAGAGGTCGAACTCTCGGCCGAACGCGAAGGCGAGTCGATCGGCATCCACCTGGTCGCCAGCGCCCGCCGCCCCGGCTGAACAACGTCACAATCGTCGCGTCCGCACGCAATGATTGCCCTCGACAGGCAGTTATCCGGCACATATCCGGTATGAAGCGCGAACGGGTACGGCCGCGGTACCCGGCCGCGGGATATGACCGCGGTACCCGGCCGCGGCTTGCCAGCCCGGGAGGCGGTACCGACCCCCTGTGTCCGGCATGCTGAACTGGTGACCGTCACTACGGACGTACCCACGGATCCCTGGCCGGCGCCGACAGCTGATCGGCCGGTCGACGCGACCGTGACCATGCCGGGGTCCAAATCGGCGACGAACCGCGCGTTGATCCTCGCGGCGATCTCCGCCGGGACCAGCCGGCTGACCAGGCCGCTACGGTCCCGGGACTCCCTGCTCATGGCCGCAGCCCTCGGCGAGCTCGGCGTGGCCGTTGTCGACGATCATGATGACTGGCTGGTCCACGGCCGCTGTCCGCTGCAGGCGGCCCCGGCCGCCCGGATCGACTGCGGCAACGCCGGTACCGTCGCCCGGTTCACCCCCGCGCTGGCCACGCTGGCGCACGGTGACGTAGTTTTCGACGGCGACGCGCGCATGCGGGAGCGTCCGCTCACCCCGCTGCTGGACGCGCTGCGGACCCTGGGCGCGTCCATCGACGGCGACCGGATGCCGTTGACCGTGCACGGCCGGGGTCACCTCACCGGGGGCGAGGTGACGGTGGACGCCTCCATGTCCAGCCAGCTCGTCTCCGGCCTGCTGCTGGCGGCTCCCCGCTACGACAGGGGAGCCGCCGTCCGTCATATCGGCCCGCGGTTGCCGTCATGGCCGTACCTGGAGATGACCGTCGCGGACCTGCGCGCCGCCGGCGCGACGGTCGAGGTGGACGTCGACCGTCACGCCGGCGGCAGCGCACGCTGGTCGGTCGCTGCGGGGCCGCTGCACGCCCATGACCGTGTCATCGAGCCCGACATCAACAGTGCGTCCGCCTTCCTGGCCGCGGCCGCGGCGACCGGTGGCCGGGTCGTGCTCGCCGACTGGCCGAGCGGGACCGTCCAGCCCGGACGCATGCTGCCCGACCTGCTGGCCGCCATGGGATGCACCTGCACCCCGACCGCAGCCGGTCTGGAGGTCCGTGGACCCGACCGCCTGCGCGGCATCGACGTCGACCTCAGCGACTACGGCGAGGCTGCCCCGACGCTCACGGCGCTGGCCGTCCTCGCCGACTCGCCCAGCCGCCTGCGCGGCATCGCCCACCTGCGCCTGCAGGAGACCGACCGGCTCGGTGCGCTCGCAGCCGAGCTGGGACGCCTGGGCGCGGCGATCACCGTGACCGACGACGGGCTGGCCGTCTCCCCCACGCCGCTGACCGGCGCCCGCCTCGACCCGCGGGCCGACCACCGCCTGGCCATGGCCTATGCCGTTGTGGGGCTGGTCGTGCCAGGCGTGCTCGTCGACGACATCGGTACGACCGGTAAGACCGTGCCGCAGTTCCCCCGATTGTGGACACAGATGCTCGGCGGGACGGGCTCGCGCCCGTGAGAGCCGGCCGTCGTCGCGACCTCGAACGGCACGTCTGAATGCCTCGGGAACTCGACGAGGACGACGTCCGGGTGCGGGCCGGACGCGGGTCTCGGCCACGCACCCGGGAACGTCCCGACCACGCCGACGCGGTGGCGGCGACCGTGGTGGCGGTCGACCGGGGCCGTTACACCTGCCATGTCGTCGGGAAGGTGGCGGCGAAAGCCGGCTGGAACGCGGGGACGGGCGCGGAGCCAGGTGCGGGCTCGGGCGCAGCCGGGAGACCGCCTCGCCCGCCCGCGTCCACCGGTGTTCCATCCGCGTCCACCGGCGCTCTGGTGGCTGCCGTTCGCGGCGGTTCGTTGCGCCGGACCAGTGTGGTCGTAGGCGATGAGGTCGCCCTGGTCGGGGACGTCTCCGGCACGCCCGGCAGCCTCGCACGGATCGTCGGGCGGGCCGAACGCCACAGCGTGCTGCGCCGCACCGCCGACGACACCGATCCGGTGGAGCGCCCGATCGTGGCCAACGCCGACCGGCTCGTCATCGTCTGTGCCCTCGCCGACCCACCGCCGAGGGCGGGGCTGATCGACCGGTGCCTGGTCGCGGCCTACGACGGTGGGCTGGAGCCGCTGTTGTGCCTGAGCAAGGCCGATCTCGCCGACGATGCGCCTCTGCGCGCACTTTATGCACCACTTGGCCTCCCTGTGGTGACCACCAGGCCGGATGCCGACCTGTCCGGGCTGACCGCGCTGATGGCGGCCCACGTCTGCGTCATGTTCGGTCATTCCGGGGTGGGTAAGTCGACGCTGGTCAACCGCCTGGTGCCCGACGCCGCCCAGGCGATCGGTGCGGTCAACGCGGTCACCGGCCGCGGCCGGCACACCTCGTCCGCGGCGATCGCCCTGCCGATGCCGGGTGGAGGATGGGTCGTCGACACCCCCGGGGTGCGTTCGTTCGGGCTGGGCGCGGTCTCCACCGACCGGCTTCTTCGGGCCTTCCCCGATCTGGCCCCGGCCACGGCGGCCTGCCCTGGCGGCTGTACCCACCTGGCGGGTCTCGCCGGCTGTGCGCTTGATCAGGCGGTCGAGGACGGCCGGGCGGACCCGGCCCGGCTGGCCAGCCTGCGCCGGCTGCTTGCCGCCCGCTCCGGCGCCGACCCGTCATGACGATCGGACCCGGGTACGGCGATGTCGTTCGTTTCCCGGTGCCGCCGGAGAGCGGCGGATCGCCTCCGGTATCCCTCCGGTATCGGAGGTACCTTCGCCGCACCTGGCGCGCCTCATCCGCGAAGTCCACCTTCTGCCCGGGTACGTGCATCACGCGGGTACGCTCCCCGCGTGACCAATGCTGTGCGAACAGACGCTGTGGGAACAGACACGCTGGGAACAGGCCAAGAGCCGGTTCACGATGGCACGCAGGCCGCCGTCGAGGGATACGCGGCTGCCACCGGCGGGTATCCGGTCGGTGACGACCTCGCCCTCGCCCTCGCCCTCGCGGACGCCGCCGACGCGATCACACTCGCTCGTTTCCAGGCCGTTGACCTGCACGTCGAAACGAAACCCGACGCCACCCCGGTCACCGACGCCGACACCGCCGTGGAGGCTATGATCCGCGAGCGACTGGCCGAGGCCCGGCCCGGCGACGCGGTGCTGGGCGAGGAGCAGGGCCTGATCGGTGATGACGCCCGGCGCCGCTGGGTGGTCGACCCGGTGGACGGCACCAAGAACTTCGTGCGCGGGGTACCGGTATGGGGGACGCTGCTCGCCCTCGAAGTCGACGGCGAAGTCGTCGCCGGGGTGGCGAGCGCCCCCGCGATGGGCCGGCGCTGGTGGGCGGCGCGCGGCCAGGGCGCTCACACCCGGACCGCGGTCGGCGAGATCCGCTCCCTTGCCGTGTCCGCGGTGACGGACCTGGCCGACGCCTATCTGTCCTTCGCCTCCATCGAGAGCTGGTCGGCCGCCGGACGGCTGGAGTCCTTCATGGCGCTGGTGGCGGCGGTGTGGCGAACCCGCGCCTACGGCGACTTCTGGTCCCACATGATGGTCGCCGAGGGCGCTGTCGACCTGGCCTGCGAGCCCGACGTCTCCCTCTGGGACATGGCCGCGCTCCAGGTGATCGTCGAGGAGGCCGGCGGCACCTTCACCGATCTCACCGGACGCCGCGGGCCCGGTGGCGGCTCGATCCTGTCAACCAACGGCCGCCTGCACACCCGGACGCTGGACATCCTCAACCAGCCCGCCCGGCCCATCGCTCGGTGACCCGTCCCGCCAGGCGTCCGATCGGATTCGCCCACCGGGGCGCGCCAGGCCGCTTCCAGCGGGAGAACACCCTGGCGGCGTTCAGGCGGGCGCTGACCGGCGGTGCGGGCGGTCTGGAGTCGGACGTGTGGCTCACCGCCGACGGCGTCCCGGTACTCCACCACGACGGTGTCCTCGGACCCCCGGGCCGCCGCCGCCGGATCAGCGACCTGCCCGCGGCACAGCTGCCGAACCGGCTTCCGAGCCTGGCCGGCCTCTACGCCGCCTGCGGCAGCGACTTCGAGCTCAGCCTGGATCTGAAGGACCCGCCGCAGGCCACCCGGCGAGCCGCTCAGGCTGTCGTCGGTGTGGCGCGGACCGCGGGCGCGGCAGGACGGCTGTGGCTGTGCGGGAGCCTCGTAGCGATCCGCTGCTGGCGATCGCTCGACGACGTCACCGGACCCGATCAGGTGAAACTGGTCAACTCCGCGTCCGCGCGAGATGCCGGCTTCCGCGGGCACGCCGGCAGCGGCAACCTGGACGCGTATGTGCGCGATGCCGCGGCCTCCGGTGCCACGGTGTTGAACCTACGGGCCAACGAGTGGAGCGCACCGATGGTGCGGTCGGTTCACGCTGGCGGGCTGCTCGCCTTCGGCTGGCATGCGCAGACGTCCGGGACGCTGAATCGGCTTGTGGGATTCGGCTTGGACGGCGTCTACTCGGACCACCTCGATCGGCTTGTTCGTGCCACGGGCAGCGAGACAACAATCACGTACACGCAGCACACCGACGTTAAGTGATCAGAAGAGGACGATCATCATCGCCGGGGAATGACCGACGCGAATCACCGGGCCCGCATTAAGACCCGGACGCGGATGCCGGCGCAATCCAGCGGACCAAAGGCAATATGATCATTCTTTTTTACGCGCTGCCAGCGGCCCAGATCCCCGGATCGCTGTCGGGCTCCGCAGGGTGACCGATCCAGAACGTCGGCGTAGCGCTCCTCACTTCCCCGGTCCGGCTCGGCGAACCCCACCGGAGCCTGCCTCTATACGCGTCGCCGAGAGTGCTTATTTCACAACTGGAGCGCGTGGTGACCGAACGACTCACTCGTCGGCAGCCACTTCGGCGACTTTCAACATCTGCGGCGGAAATCCTGTGCGTTCCGCTACATGCTCGACAGAGTAGCCCTGCCGCACCAGGTCACGGGCCTGCTCAAGGGTCCAGCCACGGCCGGGATCAACCCGGCGGACGACGACCTCACTTGCTTGGCGACGCTCTTCTGGCCAGCTCAGACGCGCACGACGTGCCAACGGTCGACCTCCGATATATCTCTGACTTCAGTTACTACGGCAAGGATAGGCCATATTGGCATGACCGTGCTCGACGAACTCCACGATAGCGGGCAGCGGCGTCCCAATACGACACCGGGTTGGAACATAGAAGTGGCATCTGTCTCGACGATCTGGTGCGGCAGCCGACTGTGCAGGCAGGAGCGGGCCATCATACCCGGCTGATCACGGACACTCGACCAGTCGACCCGCGGTTGTTCATGCCCGAGAACAGCATGAGGCTTCCACCAGTATGAACGGTTGCCGGTACGGCTCAAACACAACTCTCGGCAAGACGATGCCCACGATCGGCAGGCCGACAACCCGAACCGACAACCGCCGTGAGTTCACCGCCGACTGAGGGGCTACGGACGCATCTTCGCTTCTGGCTTCACCTTCTTCACCTGGGTTCCTTCACCTCGGTTCCCGTCCGGTCAGACCTGGCCGGGCGGGCCCGATCCCTTGTTGCCACCGGCGTCGATGGGCCGGCGGTGGCACCGGCACCGGGCCACCTGTCAGCGGTTTCCCACCGCCGGCGGTCACCGACATCCGACCGTGCCCCGGTCACGGGTGGGCTGCTGGTCCGCCCGTCCCCTTGAGCACAGCAGATCCCGCCATTGCCGGGCGGAGTACGTTGCCGGGCGGGTGGAGGACAAAAAGTCCTCCACCACTGCCCGAAAGCGCTCCGGGTCACTCCGATGGGGGAAATGTCCGGCATCCTCGAAGATCTCGAGGCGGCTACCCGGCATCGCGGCGTGTGCGATCCGCGCGTGCTCGACCGGAATCACCGCGTCATGTCCACCCCAGATGATCATAGACGGCATTCCGGCAGAAAGATAGCAACGGTCCAACATGGTGATTGCCTGACCATGGCCGTCCACCGAGGCTCGCAGCGTCCGCAGAAATGCCGTACGGGCGGTGTCCACGTGCAGGGTGTCAAACGTCCGCATCAGGTCGTCGGCATCCCGGCCCAGGTCGGTGTGCAGCCAACGCAGCGCCCAGGTCGCCGCCCAGCCGAGCTGACGCAGGGGCGCCGCGGCGAGCAGCGAAAGCACCAGCCCCGACCCGGGAGTCGCCGCGGCCCGCAGCAGCGGATGGAGGTCCGGACACACCCCGCCAGTCGCCACCAGCACCACACGCTCGCAACGCTCGGGGAACTGATAGGCGAACTGCATGGCGACGCCACCACCCAGGGAATGGCCGAGCACCGTCACCCGGTCGATACCGAGCACCGTCAAAAGGTCACGCATCCCACATGCGTATCCACCGATGGAATAGTCACCACGCGGCTTGTCGGACTCACCGTGACCAAGAAGATCCGGTGCGATCACCATCCGCCCCTGGGCGAGCAATGGAATAAGGTCGCGCCAGGTCTGCGAACTGTCCCCGATCCCGTGGATGAGCAGCAGCGCGGGGCCGCGCCCCACCCGTATGTAGGCCCTTCGATATCCGTGCACCGTCACATATCGAGTGGCATAGCGCAACGAACCCGGCGGGTGGACGGCCCGCGCCGCATCCGCGCCGTCCACCATGGTCAGGTCATCCTGGCCATCCGCTGGTAGACGAATCAGATCGTGCACCTTACGGGTACGAGTCTCATCCATAGCCGCCCTCCGACCGCTCATCACCGGTCGGCCGGGTGGAGCAGGATGCCTGGCTTGACACACCTGCGACCCAGTCGGCCTCCGACAGCCCGGACCGGTCAGAACTCGATGTTGCTCATCACGTGTTTGATCCGGGTGTAGTCCTCAAGACCGTAGATCGACAAATCCTTCCCGTATCCGCTCTTCTTGAAGCCTCCGTGCGGCATCTCAGCCACCAACGAGATGTGGGTGTTAATCCACACACAACCGAAATCCAGACGGCGGGCAACTCGCATGGCCCGCCCGTGGTCGTGCGTCCACACACTGGACGCGAGCCCGTACTCGACCCCGTTCGCCCAGGCCAGTGCCTCGTCCTCGGTGCTGAACCGCTGGACGGTCACAACCGGGCCGAAAATCTCGCGCTGGATCATCTCGTCGTCCTGACGCAAGCCCGCGACCACCGTCGCCGGGTAGAAGAACCCGGGCCTGCTCACCGGCGCCCCACCGGTGAGCACCTCGGCATGCGGCGGCGTGCGGTCCACCATGCCGTGGACGCGGCCGAGCTGGCCCAGATTGTTCAGCGGGCCGTAGGCCGCATCCGGCTCCTGTGGCGACCCCGTCGGCGTCGCCCGGGCCTGCTCGGTGAGGGCCGCGACAAGGTCGTCGTGGACGCCCGGGGCGGCCAGTACCCGGGTGGCGGCGGTGCAGTCCTGGCCGGCGTTGAAGTAGGCCGCGCCCGCGATCCCCCGCGCGACCTCCTCGGCGTCGACGTCGTCGAAGACGATGACCGGCGCCTTGCCCCCGAGTTCCAGGTGGACCCGCTTGAGGGAATCCGCGGCCGCTCGGGCAACCTCCATACCCGCCCGGACACTGCCGGTGACCGATGCCATTGCGGGTAGCGGGTGAGCCACCAGCGCCCGACCGGTGTCCCGATCCCCGCACACCACGTTCAGGACGCCGGCCGGCAGGAACTCGGCGGCGATCTCGGCGAGCAGCAGCGTACTCACCGGAGTTGTCTCCGAAGGCTTGACGACCACGGTGTTCCCCGCGGCGATTGCCGGCGCGAACTTCCACACCGCCATCATCATCGGGTAGTTCCACGGCGTGACCTGCGCGCAGACCCCAACCGGCTCACGGCGCACGAAACTGGTGTGGCCAGCCAGATACTCGCCGGCCGAGCGGCCTTCGAGCAGCCGGGCGGCACCGGCGAAGAAACGGATCTGATCCGCCGTCGGCGGGATCTCCTCGGTCAGGGTGAGCGCGATCGGCTTGCCGGTGTTCTCGCACTCCGCCCGGACGAGGTCCCCGGCGTGCTCCTCGACCGCGTCGGCCAGCCTGAGCAGCGCCCTGGCCCGCTTGCTCGGCGTGGTGTCATGCCAGGACTCGAAAGCGCGCGCGGCCGCTCGGACCGCGGTGTCGACGTCGGACGGGCCGGACACGGGTGCTTCGGCGAAGACCTCTCCGGTGGACGGGTTCACCAGCGGCATCGTGCGCCCGTCCGACGCCGGAACCCTGGCGCCGCCGATGAAGTTCGTCAGGATCCTGTCCATACGCACACTCCGGTAGCCAGCACGAAACGAACGGGCCTGGGGCTACTCCGGCACCGATTGGCACCGCCATCCACTGTAGGTTCCTCAAGATCTCCGAACCCCGAGGAAAACCATGATCGCGTACTCTTCGGCCAACCAGGTTCCCTAAGCATGAGAAGGCCGCTGACAAGCAGCCTAGACCACGGATTACGTCTTCGTCAGAAGGATTTGAAACGGAAACCATACCGAAGTATCCCTTGAACGCCATATCCTCGGTCATCCCGCAGGCATCCCTCGGGTACTCCCAGAAGGTTGGTCAGGCGACCCGGTGGCCGGAACGGCCCAGGCTCCACCTGCACGCTGTGGCCGGCGGCGTGCGGCGAACCGCGGCCGCCGTCAGGAGGTGGCCCCGTCAGGAGGTGACGTCACGGGCCAGCGCGTCGAGGGAGTCCAGGTAGCGGTCGACGTCGGCGTCGGTGTGCTGCACCGACAGCGTCCACTCCTCCTCCCTGCCCGGCGCCATCAGGACGCCCCGGTTGGCGTTGTACAGCCACGCGAGTTCCGGCAGAGCCGCGTTCTGATGCGCCATGAAGGAGGTGTAGTCGCGGATCGGCGCGTCGGTGAAGTGGACGCAGCCCTTCGAACTGATCCCGACCGTGTAGCCGGGCAGCCCGTGGCGACGGAGGATCTCGTCGCAGCCGGCGATCAGCAGGCCGCACAGCCGGTCCAGCCGGGCGTACGCCTCCGGGGTGAGGACCTCCAGCAGGCTGGCCCGGGCCGCGGCCATGGTCAGCGGATTGCCGTTGAACGTTCCGACCTGCTTGACCCGGTCCGATGCGACGATGTCCATGATCTCGGCGGTCGCGCCGAGGGCTCCGGACGGCAGACCACCGCCGAGCGCCTTGGCGAGGGTGACCATGTCGGGCACGACACCGAACCGCTCGGTCGCTCCCCCGGGCGCCACGCACAGGCCGGTCTTGACCTCGTCAAAGATCAGCACGATACCGTGACGCCGGGTGATATCGTGGACGGCCTCCAGGTAACCGGGCTCGGGCAGGATCACGCCGAGATTCATCATCGCGGCTTCCATGATCACACATGCCGGGGGGCGCCCGTCGGCGACAAGTGCCTCAATCCGCTGCGCCATGGCCGGGGCGTCGTTGAACGGCACCGGCACGGTCAGGTCGACGACTGCCTGCGGGATGCCCTCGCCGTAGGCGAGTGACGCCATGTTGTCGGGCGGGCCGATCTCGTCGTAAGGAGTCCCGATGGAGACCATCACGTAGTCGTGATGGCCGTGGTAGGAGCCGAAAATCTTGATGATCGTCTCGCGTCCGGTGACGGCCCGGGCAATCCGGATCGCATCCATGGTCGCTTCCGACCCCGAGTTGACATAGCGCCACTGCGGCAGCCCGAAGCGACGCGCCAGCTCCTCACTGACAATCACGGAGTCCTCGGTCGGCATGGCGAAGTGGCTGCCCAGCCCGATCCGCTCCTGTACCGCCCGGACGATCGCCGGATGCGCGTGCCCCTGCACCATCGACCCGAAGCCGTTGTGGAAGTCGCAGTACTCACTCCCGTCGACGTCCCACACCCGAGAACCACGCCCATGCGTCAGGTAGATCGGCCAGGGATCACGGGCCTGGTAGGACGACGGAACCCCGCCGGTCATCGACCGCACCGCCCGGGAATGCATCGCCTGTGAACCCGGGGTGCGTGCCTGCAGCCGCAGTTCCTCACGCTCGGTCAGGGCAGCCACGCGCCCGTCGCGGTGAGTCGGTGAGATGCCTGCAGACGCTGTTCCGGCCATGTTCTCCGCACCCCTCCCAATGACCCGGGGACTCGGGGACTCGGGCCGCCCGGACCTCCAGCGCTCGGTACGGAAAGCGTAGCCCGTCCAGGAGGACTACCAGGGAATCCGTCGCAACAGTCCGGACAGGAAATGTCGGTTCCATACCGGATGAACCACTCCGACAGGCTTACGATTACCTTCGGGTGCATCCAGCGGACCAAATCACGATTACTCCCGGTTCATCCTCACCCGATAAGGAGGACGTTGTCCCAACCACGTAAGGCAAGCAGTGCGCGGACGGCGCCGGAACCCCTTCTGGACGACGTCAACAAAGCGATCATCGAACAGCTCCAGCGGGACGGCCGGCGGTCGTATGCGGCCATGGCCACAGCGGTGGGCCTGTCCGAAGCCGCGGTCCGCCAGCGGGTCCAGCGGATGCTGGACGCCGGAATCGTACAGATCGTCGCGGTCACCGATCCGTTACGCGTCGGATTCCAGCGCGAAGCCATGATCGGCGTCAGAGTGTCCGGTGACACCCGGGAAGTGGCGGACGCCATCGCGGCGCTGCCCGAGGTCGACTACGTGGTGCTCACCGCGGGCTCGTTCGACCTGATCCTGGAAATCGTCGCCGAGGACGACGAGCACCTGCTTTCGCTGATCAACGATCGCATCCGCGCCCTGCCACAGGTGCGGGAGACAGAGACGTTCGTCTACCTGCGCCTGGTGAAGCAGACCTTCACCTGGGGCGCACGCTGACCGGACCAGGCCGCCGCACGCATACGCCCAGCGCATACGCACCCGGCGCATACGCACCGGCAAGGCACGTGTGTGTACCGGCAAGGCTGTTGCGACAGTGCCTGGGACGTGCGGTACTTGCCTCCATGCCACACCCCGCACCCGCGCGACACCCCGCACAATCGCACCCCGCCCAGCCGCACCCTGCCGTGCGGGAACCGGCGAAACCGGGGCCGCTGCTGCACCCGTTCGCACGTCCGGCGGCGCCCGCGGACTCGTTCATCCGGATCGTCTCCGGCAAGGGCACGTACGTCACGGACGACTCCGGCCGTCGCTACATCGACGGCATGGCAGGCCTGTGGTACTGCGCGGCCGGACACGGCCGCGAGGAGATCATCGAAGCGGTTGCGGCGCAACTGCGGAAGCTGGACGCGTTCCACCTCTTCGAACGGTTCACCAACGCCCCGGCCGAGGCACTCGCCGAACGGCTCGCCACGCTCGCACCCATGCCGCGGGCCCGGGTCTTCCTCACCAACGGCGGGTCCGAGGCGGTGGACAGCGCCGTGAAGATCGCCCGTCTTGCGCATGCCGTCGCCGGCCAGCCGGAGCGGACAATCATCATCAGTCGCTCCCCGAGCTACCACGGCGTCACCTACGGCGGGATGAGCCTGACCGGCCTTCCAGCCAACCGGGAGGGATTCGGCCCGGGTGTCGGCGACATCGTCCAGGTCGGCAAGGATGACCTGGACGCGGTGAGCGCGGTGATGGACGGCAACCACGGCCGGGTCGCCGCGGTGATCACCGAGCCTGTGATCGGCGCCGGGGGCGTCCATCCCCCGCGTCCGGGTTACCTCACCGGGTTGCGTGACCTGTGCGACCGTCACGGCGCGTTCCTGATCCTCGACGAGGTGATCACCGGATTCGGCCGATTGGGAGACTGGTTCGGCGCGGGCCACTTCGGTGTCCGGCCCGACATCGTCACTTTTGCCAAGGCTGTCACCAGCGGCTACCAACCGCTGGGCGGAGTGCTCGTCGGTCCCGCCGTACACGAACCGCTCAACCGCCCGGCCGTGCTGCTGCGCCACGGCGGCACCTATGCGGGGCATCCGGCGGCGTGCGCCGCCGCCCTTGCCAACATCGGCCTGCTGGAGTCCGAGGGCCTGATCGATCGGGCACCGGCGATAGGTGACCGCCTCGCGGCCGGGCTGCGCTCGGTCGCGAGGACGCACGGTCTCACCGACGTCCGTGGCTGCGGCGCCATGTGGGCGGTCGACCTGCCGAGCGGACTGGACGCCACCGCGACCCGTAACCGCATGCTCGCCCACGGCGTCATCGTCCGTCCGATCGGCACGTCGACCCTTGCCTTCTGCCCGCCGCTGGTCATCGACCTCGCCGACGTGGACGTGCTGTCGGCCGCTCTCCGGGCGGCACTCGACACGGCAGCGGACCTGGCATCGGATCCGGTTCTCACGACGGCCCCGCCGGCAGCGCTGTCCGAGGGCTGAGCCGGCCCTGCCCGCGCCGCCAGAGCTGACAGGTCGGATCGGACAGATCGGATCGGACAGATCGGATCGGACAGATCGGAGAGGACAGGTCGGGCTGGCAGCTGTCAGGACCGGTACCGGACGGGTCAGGGCTGGTAGCCGTCAGGATTGGTAGATGGGCTGGAACAGGCTGTTCCACTCGGCGGCCTCGGCCCTGGTCAGGACGCGGTAGCGCCGGAGCCGGGCCAGATCCGAACGGACGGGGAAAACCAGCGGGCTGTCGGCGGTGGCCATCATCTGCGCCTGTGCGGCACCGCTGGCGGCACCCGCGTCCCGGATGATCCGGTCCCGCGCGAACGGTACCGGGGTGATGTAGTTGATCCCTTCGGCGAGTTTCGCGGCGATGTCGATCTGATAGGCGAAGTCCATGAAGGTGATGGCGTCCACCGGATGTGGTGCGGTAACCGGGATGCACATGCTGTCCGTCCACAGTATTCCACCCTCGTCGGGAATGATGAAACGCAGGTCGGCGCCCTCGGAATTGGCCTGGAAAATGTCTCCGGACCACGCCATGGACAGCCATATGTCCCCTTTCTTGAGAGGCTCGATGTAGTCCTGCTGGTAGTAGTTGCGGACGATACGGTCGTCCCGTTGTTTGCGCAGGATGTCCGCGGCCTTCCGCCAGTGCGCCGGCGTCGACGTCTCAGGCGTGATTCCCATGCCTACCAAGGCGAAGTTCGGCAGGTCACGGACGTCACCGAACATCCCGACCCGACCGGCGAAAGCCGGATCGAACAGATCGTTGAAGCTTCTGATCTCTCGGCCGGTGCGGTTGGGATCATAGGCGATCCCCGTGATTCCCGACTGCCAGGCGACCGTGAACCGGTTGTTCGGGTCGTAGGCGGGATTCACGATACTCTCGTCGGCGTTGGCGAAAAAGGCCGGAAGCCGGCTTGCGTCCAGCGGCGCCAGGTGGTTCAGCCGGATGAGTTCGGCGAGCACCTGCCCGTTGGTGATGACCATCAGGTCGTAACCGACCGGGCGTACTGCCTCGAGCAGCGGCCGGATCCCCGCATAGAACGATTCGTCGTTTTCGATGACCTCGTGGTAGGAGACCGTGATACCGGTCGCGTGGGTGAACGTGTCGAGTGTCGGATGAGCGTCCGCCCGGACCGCGGACGTGTCGATGTACAGCGGCCAGTTCGCGAAGTCGAGATGGCCGGCGGGCGTCTTGCCGGTCCAGTACTCGGTGACGGTGAGCTCCGGAAGAGGGCTCGGCTCCGGGGGTGGCGGTGGGGATACGGGGCGGTCCTCACCGCATGCTGCCAGCAGGACGCCACCACCGGCCATCAAGCCGGACAGGCGGAGGAACTCCCGCCGTCCGATCATGCTCCAGCCCCCTGCCGGCCCTGCCGGCCGTGCCGGCCGTTGTCCCGCCGCCTGACGCGGACGCGTGCGTGGCATGGTCAGGCCGCGCAGCAGCGCGGAATGATAGGGATCACGGCGGTCCCGCTCCGGCACATCGGCGGTGGGCCCCTCGGAGCTCGGCGTCATCTCGGCCCTTCCAGAGGTAGGCGATAGGTGGCAATAGAACTACTGATCGTGAATTAAGATCGAAGTTTCCCTCACCTACATTCAACTGCGTGCCCGTATGACTACTTTTAGGACCACGGCGTGGCTGCATGGTCCGGACAGCACCCAGCGAGCCGGAAGCAGCACGATCATGCTTCTCTCGCGTCCAGGGTCGGGAAGCCGACGTCCGACCGGAGCAACCAGTACCGGGGGAAGAGAGTCCAACATGTGCAACAGCCGGAACCGGTTCGGTTCAGGAGGAGTGGATGACCATGGCACTGGTTCATCACGATCCGCAGGACGGCGTTCTGACCACCCGGATCGGTCAGGCAGAGATCACGGTCCGGCCTGAGCCGCCGGCCGCCCCGGGGCAGGCTCCAGTGATCCTGCTGCGTCTGGACGCTCCGATGCTCGACGCCCTCGCCGCCGCCTACCTCACGCCCGAGGAAGCCCGCATGCTCGCCGAGGTGCTGCTGCGCTCGGCCGACCTGCTACGCCCGGCGAGCCCCTGGCGCACCCCCCGACCCTGAGCCCGCGGCGCATCCTCCGGCTCTGAGCCCGTCGCGACACGCGCCCGGCGGTGACCGCCACGGCTTCGTCGCCCGTACGAAAGCCGGTCGGCGCTCCGCCGCGTTCCAACAAAACCCGCAGCATTTCAACGAGGTGACGGCGGCTTTACCCCTGTCAGTATCCGGACAGGCCCGTCACACCACAGCGGTCTCGTATCCATCTGAATCATCGGATATGCAGAACGGACGCTTTTTCTGACTGCCGGGGGTCGTCATGCGCATATCTGCGCCTTCCATCGTTGTCGCTGTCGCGGCAGCCACCACGCTCATCCTGATGACAACGGGCTGCACCGGTACCGACACCGTGGATTCATCCGGCACACGGCCGTCGAGCGCCTCGACATCGGCGGGTACCGGCCAGGTGAGTGCGGTCCGATCAGCATCGCCGGGAACGGCGATCGGCCCAGCGTCGTCGTCGAGCTCGAACGGCTCGCCGCAAGCGGCTCGGGACGGTGACGTCGACGGTGACGGCCGCACAGAATCGATCACGCTTCCCGCTGCCGGTCTGCTCCGTGTCGTCTACTCGACCGGCCGTACCGAGGAAGTTCGTTTCGACAGTGGGCCGTACCCCGCGGCGCAGGGTGTACTCGGCTCGGTCGACGCCGACCGGGACGGGCACGCGGAGGTGTTCGTCCGGTTCGACCAGGGAGCGGCGATGCAGCTGGCAACAGCCTTCCGATATGTCGACGCCCGGTTGCGGCTGGTCACACTCGACGGGCAGCAGGCGGCACTGCCGTACGGCGCCTCACTGCGGAACGCGGCAACGTGGGGGTGCCGCCGGACGCAGCCGCCTGCCGCCGCGATCGAAAGCTGGGCAGGCAGCAGCACCAACGGTAAGGACTATCGGGGCGACAGCACCTTCTACAACTTCTCCGGATCCCGCCTCGTCACCGTCGGGAAATCAGCTTCGATCCCACCGCCGGAGATGCTCAGCTGCGGCTCGGTGACATTCAAGTAGAAGCTCGGACAGCCACCGGCTCACCCTTGCCCACGTCACCGGCACCGGCAGCGGCAGCAGCGGCGGCAGCGGCGGCAGCGGCGATGTAGCCGATCGGCTGTAGCGGTTCCGGCCAACCGCCGAAGGTTCACATCCGACCGTTGCCGACCACGAGCAGATCACCTTCGACGGGCGCCACGGCTACGCCACCGTGTCGATCGACGCCGGGGCGAACCCGAAGGTCGTCAGCGAACGCATCGGACACGCCAGCGTGGCGTTCACGCTTGCGACCTACGTCCAGCGGACCGGCGACCTCACCCGGGAGGCCACCACCGCCACCACGGTCACGAACCTGATCCTTGGAAGGGAGGAGCCCGAGGAGGGCTGACAGGGCCACGTCCGCGCGGCGTCTGGTCACAAGTTTGGTCACACGGACGCGAAAGCGCCCCCGGAGAGGATCTCTCCGGGGGCGTTTTCCCTAGGTAGCGGGGACAGGATTTGAACCTGTGACCTCTGGGTTATGAGCCCAGCGAGCTACCGAGCTGCTCCACCCCGCGTCGGTGTGGCTTCACCATACTAGATGCAGGGTGGGTGGTGTCAAACGAGCTTGATCGAATTTCTCGATCGGCTGCCAGCCGGCTGCCGCCGGCAGGCTCCCACTCGCCGGCTACCCGCTTGGCGCCCGAGCCGACGCCGTGCTCGCCGGTGCGCCGGGGAGCAGCACGCTGGTAGGAGCCGCTGCCGGCGCGGGAGTCGACGGCGGGGGGGCGGCCGGCGCCGGCTGTGACGGAGAGGAAGGAGAGGGCGACGGCGAAGGGCTCACCGGCGATGACGGTGCCGCCCCTGCCAGCCGCGCCAACCGGTCCAACGCGTCCGACAGGTCCTTCTGCGCGGTGCCGTAGGCGGTGAAGTCGGGGGGATCCTTCTTCAACGCCTCCTGCCCGGCGGTGAACGCGCGGTCGGCATCGGTGATCGCCTGCCGGATCTGCGGATCGCTCGTACTGCTCGGCGGAACATTCCCGCCCGTTCCCGTCCCGCCTGTTCCCGCGCTGGGTGGCCCGGTAGCCGTGCCGAAGACCTGTCCCAGCGCCTCGCTCAGGGTCGGCGCGAAACCGATGTTCTCGCCGAAGACCGCCGCCACCCGTTGCAGGGTCGGATACACCGCGTTCTCCCGCGCCTGGACGTAGTACGGCTCGACATAAAGCAGCCCGCCCGCCACCGGCAGGGTCAGCAGGTTCCCCTGGATGGTCCGCGAGCCCTGGCCCCGCAGCAGGCTCAGCTCCTGGGAGATCTTCGCATTGGACTCGATGAGGTTCTGTACCTGGACCGGCCCGTTGATCGTGACGCCCTTGGGTAGCTGCAGGACCTGGAACTCGCCGTAGTTGCCGGGATCACTCGACACCGCCATGTAGGCGGCGAGTTTCGACGATCCCCGCGCCAGCAGCGGGGAGGTCAGGTTGAAGCTGGGTTGCGACTGCCCGATCAGCTGGCTGTAGACGTAGAACGGCGGCTGTGTCTGGTTCTGGTCATCCGGGGACGGCGAAACCGCCCAGAAGTCCTCCTGCGAGTAGAACTCACGCGGATCGGTCACGTGGTACGAGGCGATGAGATCCCGCTGCACCTTGAAGAGGTCCTCCGGGTAGCGGAGATGGCTCAGCAGGGACGCGGGAATGTCCTTCTTCGCCTTCACGGTGCCCGGGAACGCCTTCATCCAGGTCTTCAGGACGGGATCCGCCTCGTCCCAGGCGTAGAGCGTGACGGTTCCGTTGTAGGCGTCGACGGTGACCTTCACGGAATTACGGATGTAGTTGACCTCGTTCGCGGCCTGCCCGGGCCGGTTGGATGCACGGTTGGTCACCGCGTCCGCGGTCACCGAGCCGAGCGTCCGACGTTCGGCATAGGGATATCCGTCGGTGGTCGTGTAGCCGTCGAGGATCCATGTCACCCGGCCGTCGACGACCGCCGGGTACGGGTCGCCGTCCAGGGTCAGCCAGGGTGCGACCTTGCTCACCCGGTCACGCGGGTTACGCACGTAGAGAATACGGGAGCTGTCAGTGATGTCACTCGACAGCAGAATGTTTTTTTCCTGGAAGCGCAACGCGAACAGGGCCCGGCGCAATGTCGAGCCGATCGACACGCCACCGTCCCCGTCGTAGCTTGTCGTCGCCTGGCTGCCCGAGGTGGCGCCCGGTCCGTCGATCTCAGCCTGCCGGGTGCCGACGATCGAATAGTCCGGGGACATTTCGCCGAAGTAGATCCGGCTCTCCTGCACGTTCAGCGGGCCGATCGGCGGCAGGTTCTGCTCGGTGAAGACCGGGCGCCCGGAGCTGTCGACGGTGTTCGCCGGCGCCGCGACAAATCCCTTGCCGTGGGTGTACGTCAGATGCAGGTTGATCCAGTTCCGCTGCTGTTGCGCGAGACCGTTCTGATCGAGTTCGCGGACGGAGAGCACGTAGTCCTGGGTGCCGCTGCGCCCGTCCGGGCCCGCGACGGTGTAGCGATCGATGTCGAGCGAGGCCGGGAATCCGTAGTATCCGCGGATCTGCTGGAGCTGGTCGTAGGTCGGGGACAGCACATTCGGGTCCAGCAGGCGGGCATTGGACAGCGTTGCCGAGTCCGCGCCGAGCTCGGTGGTGTCGGGGGTGTTGGCCGCGTCGTAGGCCTGCGGTCTTATCCGGTCGATCCCGTATGCGGAGCGGGTGGCCGCGATGTTCCGGGAGATGTAGGGCGCCTCACGGGAGGCCTCGTTCGGCCGGACCTGGAACTGCTGGACGATCGCCGGGTAGATACCTCCCACCACCAGGGCGGACAGCACGAGTATGCCGGCGGACAGCAGGGGCAACGTCCATCCCCGCTGGAAGATGTTGTAAATGAACAACACCGCGCACAGCAGTGAGATGAACAACAGGATGAGCTTCGCGGGAAGTACCGCGTGCGTGTCGGTGTAGGACGCTCCGTTCACCGTCCCGCGTGAGGAGAAAACCAGCCCGAAGCGATCGAGGTAGTAAGCCCACGCCTTCAGCAGGGCGAGCAGGCCCAACATGACGGATATGTGCGCCTTCGCCGCCGACACCACCCGTTCGCCCTGGGTCTGCAGCCGTATACCGCCGAACAGGTAGTGCGTCACCAGTGTTACCAGCAACGACAGCACCACGGTGGTCAACAGAAAGCCGAGCAGGAAGCGCTGGAACGGATAGGTGAATGCGTAGTAACTGATGTCACGGTGGAACTGGGCGTCTCGTTGCCCGAAGGACTCGCCGTTGCGCCACAACAGCCAGGTCCGCCACCGACCGGATGCCGAGATACCCGCTACGATGCCGAACAGGATCGAGACCGCGAGCAGGATCGGGACCATGTACGGTTCGATGGCGACCCGGTAGCGCTCGAGATTCTGCTGTTCGAGGGAGAGCGGACGGACCGGTGGTCGCAGCTTGTACGCGAGCGCCAGGTTGGTGCCCACCGCGGCAGCCATCAGCGCACCGAAGACGACGAAGAGCAGTATCCGCGTTGACAGGGCGGTCTTGAAGACCTTGCCGAAGCCGACCGACCGGAAGAAGAGCAGGTCGGTGTAGACCCGCGTGAAGACGCCGAGTAGAACGATCAGAACAATGACCACGACCAGAGTGGGGATGAGGATGCGGGTACGCGCCACCAGTGGTCTGCGGGCTGCTGCCACTCGCTCCTCCTTGTGTCGGGGGCACACGACCGGGTTGTCCACCTGGGAGGCAACCTACGCCAGTGCCCGACTGGCACCATCGGAGAGGATGGGCTAGTGAGCAGCCCCGACATCAGTGAGTTGACTTCCGTCGTGCTGGAGGTCGAGCGGCACGTGGCCGATCTGGGCTGGGACCAGCCCAGTCAGGTCTACGCGCTGGCGGACACGTCCGAGCTCGTCGCCCGTGAGCCGACCCTGGCCTCGCACATCGGCGAGGTCGTCCCCGGTTCACTCACTCCGGTCGAGCAGGAGCCCCTGCCCGTCGGACGCCTTGACGAGGTGCTGGCCGGCATCGGCTGGCCTCCGGAGGTCCTCGGCTGCGTCCTGGTCACCGAACTCGTCGTGCTGCCCCCGAGCGCCGAACAGGAAGCTCCCTACGAAGAGGTGGACATCGAGATCTGGGCGGCCAACCATCCCGAACGCCAGGACGTGCGGTTGGCGGTCGGGGTGACCCGCGATGGGCAGCATGCGTCCTGCCTGCGGGTACGCGGGGAGGAGGAGCTCGTGGTCGATCCGGACCTTGCCGACGGCCTCGTGGACGGCCTGCTCGCAACCTTTCACTAGTGACTGGGGATCTGGGCTCACCAGCGACCGGGAGCGAGAAAAACATGATCGTGCCGTCTTTGCCCCAGGCCAGCACTTCCGCTGACGGATCGGCCTCCGGCGCTGGACGCCGGAGGCCGATCGGAGGACCACCGTAGGAGGGCAGCTGCCCGGTTCTCAGCAGCTGGGGACGTCCGCCTGCGGATTGCCGGCGAGAGCGTTCAGATCGCTGATGGCGTCCTTCAACGTTTCGACCCGGACGAGCCGGAGACCGGCCGGCGCGGACTCCCGGGCGTCCGCGCAGTTCGCAGCCGGTACGAGGAAGGCCACGGCGCCGGCTTGGCGGGCGCCGAGGAGCTTTTGCTGGATGCCTCCGATCGGCCCGACCGTACCACTGGCGTCGATGGTGCCGGTGCCCGCGATCGTCCGGCCGCCGGTGAGCTGCTCGGGCCCGAGGAGGTCGACTATGCCGAGAGCGAACATCAGCCCGGCGCTCGGTCCGCCCACGTCCTTGAGTCTGATCTTCACCGTGAACGGGTAGCTGTGTTTCTCGGTGGTGATGATCCCAATAGCCGGCCGACCCGCGTCACCCGGCGCGGGCACCGTCGTGATGGAGGTCTGCGCGGGCGCGCCGCTGTCACGAACGTAGGAGATGGCCACCGGCTGCCCGGGGCGGACGCGCGCTATCGCGTCCCGCAGCTGCTCCTGCGTGGAGACGCCGGTGCCGTCCACGGATACGATCACGTCACCCGGCAGCAGCTTGCCCTCGGCGGGTGAGTGCTCACCGAGCTGATGGACGACCACGGACGTTCCGGTTGCGGCGACACCGATCTCGCCGAGAGCCGCGGCGGTCGCCTGATCCTGCGAATCGATCATTGCCGCGGTGTTCTCCTGGCGGATCTCCTCATCGCTGGTGCCCGGTGGCTGTACCAGTTCCCGGGGCACTACGGCCTGGTCACTGTCGAGCCAGCCACGGACCGCGCCGAGCACGTTCAGCCGGGGAACCTCCTCGACCGTTGTCAGCTCAAGCTTCCCCGAGGTCGGATAGGTCTGCCGGCCATCAATTTCGATCAGCGGCTTACCGTCAGGACGCCCGAGCGTATCGGTCACCGGCCCGGGTGACAGCAGCACGAACGGCACCGGTAGCCACAGACCCACGACCACAAGCAGCAATGACAAAGTGGACGCAACAATGAGTGTCTGGATACGCCGCGTCATGTCCGCAGTCTAGCGGGCTGAAAAACGCACGATCATGACCCTGTTCCGCGGTTTCACGCGCGCGCAGGCCCGAGAAACTACCCCGCACGAGGGATCCACAGCGGGTAGAAGCTACGGCGCGTCCGGTGGTCGCGGGTCCGGTAGCCGGGTGCCAGCACGGACCGCCCAGTTTCGATCATGAGCGGACGGATCACGCGACGAGTGCAGCGGCCGCGCAAGAGCGGCCATGCTACGCCGGTAACCCTCGACGGTGATCAACGCTTCGGGTCGACGTTCAGGACGCGAACGCAGGACGAACCAGACAAGAGTCATCAGGACGGCGATCGGCGGAATAAGCAGGAACCACATGGCGGCCTCGGCGTCAAGATGGGAAAGGGGGAGGCGACCATCATGATAAGGCCACGTTCAGCACGCGCCCACCCACTCCGACGAACCGTCCAGAAAGACCTGCCGCTTCCAGATCGGTACCTGGGCCTTGACTTCGTCGATCAGCTGACGACACGCCGCGAATGCCCCGTCGCGGTGCGCGGCACCCACCGCGACGACAACGGCGATGTCACCGACGTCGAGCGGACCCGTCCGGTGGGTGACGGCCACGGCCAGCACCGGGTGCGCGTCGGCTACGCCGGCTGCCACCCGTCCCATCTCGGTGCCGGCACTCGGGTGGGCCGTGTACTCCAGTTCGGCGATTCCACGCCCGCCGTCGTGGTCACGCACCGTGCCCACAAAAAGCGCGACTCCGCCCACGTCCGGCCTGTGAACGGCTCGCAGGCACTCGTCGACCGACAACTCCTCCTCGCGGACCGCCGCGAGGAGGACCCGTCCGGCACCTGGCCGTACCGCGCCCGGCCGTCCGGCCGCTTCGCGGTCAACGGCTTTGAGATCAACAGTCGGGCCGGCAATGCGACCGTCGCCGACCGCATGGTGGTGGTGGGTGGTCACGCCGCGGGCGCCGGGCAGCGGGTCCGGTCCAGCACAGATATGGCCCATGTGTCCGACCGTAGGGCAGGCACCCAGCCGCTGTCGGCTTCGCGCCGGGCTGAGACACCGAAGACCCGACGACCGAAGAACCGACAGCTGAAGAACCCCCTACAGAACTGACGGCTGAAGGCCTCATGGACAACCGAGGACAGCAGCGGCCGTAAGGACGAACCGTCCGGCTCGCGGCTCCCGCGGCGGTCGCCGCCCGTCCCGGTGGTAACCCCGGTGATGTCGTTTCGGCATCGCCGGGAAAACGCACTACCGTTGGTGCATGTCCGGATCCAGGGTCCATGAACCGCACCACACTTCCTCCCGGCAGGGACGACGGCGATGAGCGGCGGCTTCCCGTTCGGGTTCACCCCGAGCGGTTCGTCCTCGGGTGGCGCGGGCGGCGGCTCCGGCATGCCGTTCGGCACCGGAGCCCCGTTTTTCGCCGAACTCGAACGCCTGTTGTCCTGGCACGACGGTCCGGTCAACTGGGAGCTCGCGCGCCAGGTCGCGGTACGCACCCTCGGCGACGCGGACCGCGCCGTCTCCGAGGCCGACGTCGAGGCCGTCCGCCAGGCGATCCGGCTCGCCGACGTCTGGCTCGACCCGGTGACGCCCCTTCCCGCCGGAGCCACGACCGCGCAGGGGTGGACGCGGGGCAGATGGATCGAGGTGACGCTGCCTGTCTGGCGGACGCTGTGCGATCCGGTGGCCGCCCGGGTCGCCGACGCCATGCGCGGCGGTATCTCCAGCGGGCTCGCGCAGATGGGTGACGTCGACAGCGGGCTACCGCCGGAACTCGCCGCGCAGATCCCACCCGGCATCGACCTGAGTCAGCTCGCGTCCGCGGGCGGCCCGATCATCCAGATGATCAACCGGATCGGCGGGATGCTGTTCGGCGCACAGGTCGGCGAGGCGATCGGCCTGCTCGCCAGTGAGGTGGCCTCCTCCACCGACGTCGGGCTGCCGCTCAGCCCGGCACGCACGGCCGCGCTCATACCGGCCAACGTCGAGGCGTTCGGCTCCGGCCTGGAGGTCGACCCCGCCGAGGTCCGGATCTATCTGGCATTGCGCGAAGCCGCGTCCCAGCGCCTGTATGCCCATGTCCCGTGGCTGCGCGCGCACGTCCTCGGCGCGGTCGAGGAGTACGCGCGAGGCATCACCGTCGATCCGAACGCGGTTTCGCGGGCGATGACAATGCTCGACCCTTCCCGGCTGATGGACCCGGCGAGCTTCTCCGAAGCGCTCGGTAGTGACGTCTTCGACGAGGCGACCACTCCGGAACAGGCCGCCGCGCTGACCCGCCTCGAGATGATCCTTGCGCTGGTCGAGGGATGGGTGGAAACCGTCACCGATGCCGCCGCGGTGAAGAACCTGCCGGCGGCACCCAGACTGCGGGAGATGATACGCCGGCGTCGGGCCGAGGGCGGGCCGGCCGAACAGACCTTTGCCACGCTCGTTGGCCTCAACCTGCGTCCGCGCAAGTTGCGAGAGGCAGCCACCCTGTGGGACGCCGTGGGCGAGGCCAGGGGAATCGACGGACGCGACGCCTTGTGGGCCCATCCCGACCTGCTCCCGAACACCGACGATCTCACCAACCCGCAGCGGTTCGCCACTGGCGACACCACCAGCACGGTGGGTGACCCCATCTCGGAGCTCGAACGGCTCCGAGACACCCCGGCCCAGGACGAGCCACCAGGGCCGGAAGGAACACACGGCACAGATCCGCCCGATGGTCCGCGCGGCGGTCGTTGACCGCAACTGCCATGCGGCCATAACTTGACGGGCACGAAGCCCCCGGCTACCGGAGGACCCTCCAGAAGGGGAAGCTGGAGAGCTCGACCGCATGCCGGGGGTTTCCTCCCCACCCGGTGCATGCCCCCACCCGGTGCATGCCGCGCGACACTTACCGCGTCAGATGGTCAGCCAGCTGTGACCACTGGTGCGAACGAAGGCGACCGCCGGTCCAGCTGCGCCTGGATCCCCTCGGCAGCCTCACCGTTGGCCATGGTCGTGGCCTGGGCGAGTGCCTCCCACTGCAGTACCTGTTCGAGGTCGTTCTCGCCCGTCAACGCGACCTTGGCCAACCGGGTCGCGACCGGGGCCGCCGAGGCGATCCGAACCGCGCTCTCCAGTGCGGTGGCGACCAGATCGGCGGCCGGCACCACCGCATTGACCAGACCGACGGCCGCGGCCTCCTCCGCGCCGACGACCCGACCCGTAAAGATCATTTCTCGGGCCCGGACCACCCCCACAGCCTCCGGCAACAGCCGGGTGGCGGCCATCCCCGGATGCATCCCCAGCCGGGTGAAGGGGGCGGAGAAGGTCGCCTCCTCGGAGGCGAATCGCAGATCGCAGGCAAGCGCCAGGCACAGACCGGCGCCCACCGCGGCGCCGTTCACCGCGGCAATCGTGGGCACTTCCACCGATCTGATCTTCAGCCACGTCCGGTAGAAGGGGAGCATCTTCGCACGCAACCGGTCCGCCCCGGAGTCGCCGTTGCGCCGCGGGTCGATCCAATCGAGATCGCCACCCGCGCAGAATGCGCGGCCCTGCCCCGTGACGACGACGGCCCGCGCGGAAGGATCGGCTTTGATCGTGTCCAGCGCCTCCGACCACGCCTCGGTCAGCGCCACGGTCATTGCGTTGCGCCGCTCAGGCAGGGCCAACGTCAGCAGGATGACACCGTCGGCGGGACGTTCGACCAGCAGCGGTTCGGACACAGTCGGCTCCTGAAAGTCTGGACGGCCAAAGGCGGCGCGATCATGTTTTTCGCGCTGCCGGAGGCCCCGGTCTCCGAGTTGCCAGAGCCAAAGGCAGCGCGATCATGTTTTTCGCCCCCCGTCGGCGACCCTCCCGAGGGTAGAGGCTCACAGCTTCCGGCGCTGCGAACATGACCACGCCCGCACCGCTTCCACCACGGCCCACCACAGCCGCAGGACCTGTCACCGAAGAAAGAACCACTGCGGGACAACGGAAAATCAGCCACGGCATCTTCCGGGGGGCGACACAAAACAAGATCCTTGACTTGAGGAGGATGGCTCCAGGTCGGCCGTTCAGGCCGGCCTTCTTCGTTGCGAACCCGCGGTCCATCAGCGAGCGCCGGCAAGAGGGAGAACGAGTGGCAGAGACGTTCGAGGGCTACTGCGTCAAGTGCAAGGAGAAACGGCATTACCAGGGTGAGGTGCGGGTGAGCGACTCCGGACGCCGGATGGCGCGCGGCACCTGCCCGGTCTGCGGAACCACGATCAACAGAATCCTCGGCAAGGCTTCATCCTCATAGATCTCCAGGGCCGCCGAGCGCGCGACAAACCGTTATCGCGCGCTCTTTGACCGGCTCACACCTGGCGGCAGGGCCGCCGGCCGAACCGATACCGGACGATGGTGTGTCGGCTCGGCCGGCGGACAGGGCCGGCGTGACGTCGCGAAGCACCGTCACGGACCGACCGGCGGATGCCCGCACAGGACAGTCCGGCGGAAGTTATCCACAGCTACCGTCACCTCCTCCCCGACACCAGTGGTATATCCACAGAAAATGGACATATGTCCATAATGGGAAACGGCGTGAGACCATTTGATCACGATCCGGTCACCTTCTGTCGGGGAGGACGCGATGCGCCCCATCCTCAAGCCCGGTCTACGCCGGCTCTGGCGTGACGGGTCCACCCTGCAGATCGGCGTCGACCCGGCACGGGCGATCGTCCTCGGTGGGCTGACGGCACGAGACGCGTCCGTGCTCGACCTGCTGGACGGCACCCGCTCCCGCGAGCAGGTACTGAGTTCGCTGGACGCCACCCGGGCGGAACTCGTTCTTCTGCTGGAGAGGACGGGCATGCTGGCGGACGCCGGTCCGACCGACCGGTCACCACCACCCTTGCTGGACCAGGAGCGCCTCCAGCCGGATCTGGCGGCGATGTCCCTGGGTTCGACCGATCCGACACACGCCCGACGCGCGATGCAGGCCCGCCGCCGGGCACGGATCCAGGTCCGCGGAGCGGGCCGGATCGGCGCTCAGGTAGCGGCTCTGCTGGCCGCCGCCGGGGTCGGTCACGTGGTCGTCGACGACACCGGTACGACCCGGCCGGCCGACGTCGCGCCGGGCGGAGCCCGTCTCGACGACGTCGGGCGTCCGCGTTCGGTTGCCGCCACCGCGGCAATCGCGCGGGTGACGCGTCCCCTCACGCCACGCCTGCTCCGGCACTCCACGCCGTTCCATCCCGATCTGGTCGTCGTGACGCCGGCTGGTATACCGGTCGTCCACCCACAGGAGTCACTTGAGCTGGAACGCTCCGGCATCCCACACCTGCTTGCCGGTGTTCGTGAGACAACCGCGGTGATCGGGCCACTTGTACTACCTGGGGTGACATCATGCCTACACTGCCAGCATCTCCGCCGCCGAGGCATGGAGCCGGCCTGGCCACTGCTGGCCCTGCAGATGTCCCGCCGTCCGGACACGGGGGTTGACGCCTGCGACGTGACGCTCGCCGCCGTCGCCGCCGGGCTCACCGCCATGCAGGCACTCGCTCTTATTGATCACAACAACCACGGCGCCGGCCGTCACGACCAGGCTCAGGGGCTGGGGCAACTGCGTCAGCCGGCGGCCGAAGAGCTGCCCACCATCGACGGGACACTGGAAATGACGATTTCCGACCTTCGGCTCCGGCGCCGATCGTGGTCGATTCACCCCTCGTGTCCTTGTCATAGTGCTCGGCTGCTAGCAGCTGCATGCACCGGGGATGCCGAGGACAAGCCGGCGGGCGGGGATCCGGACGAGGTCACAGCCTCCGATCGGGCGGATCGGAGGTTGTGACCGAGTGAACCGGACGCTGTGGCCGGGCGGAGCGAGCACCATCCAGGGGTCGCCACCCACCGAACCTGCCGTCATCATTACAGTGAGTAGTATTAAGGCTGCAAGCTACGATCCCTCCCGCCTCCCGTCCACAGAACAGGCACGATGGAGTTGTGTCCGAAATCCCAAAACGCGCGGTCGTCCGCACCGCCAAGCTGGCGAGCCTTCCCCTCGGCTTCGCCGGGCGGGCCACGATCGGTGCGGGTAAACGGCTCGGCGGACGCCCCGCCGAGATCGTCGCCGCGGAACTGCAGCAGCGCACCGCTGCTCAGATCTTCCGTGTCCTCGGCGAGCTCAAGGGCGGCGCGATGAAGCTCGGGCAGGCTCTGTCGGTCTTCGAGGCGGCGCTACCCGAGGACGTCGCACGGCCCTACCGGGCGGCGCTGACGAAGCTGCAGGACACCGCACCCGCCCTGCCCGCGGCTTCGGTCCATCGCGTGCTCGCCGGCGACCTCGGCGCGGATTGGCAGGCGAACTTCCTCAGCTTCGACGACACCCCGGCCGCCGCGGCGAGCATCGGCCAGGTGCACCGCGCCGTGTGGGCGGACGGACGCGAGGTCGCGGTGAAGATCCAGTATCCGGATGTCGGTCCGGCCCTGCTCGGCGATCTCACCCAACTCGGGCGCGCAGCGCGGCTGTTCAGCGCCATCGCCCCTGGTCTGGACATCAAGCCGCTGGTCGCCGAACTGAAGGAACGGATCCTCGAGGAGCTCGACTACCGCCTGGAAGCAGCAGGGCAGGCGGCCTTCGCCGAGGCGTTCGACCACGATCCCGACATTCATGTGCCCAGGGCCGTCGCCGCGACCGATCACGTGCTGATCACGGAGTGGATCGACGGCAAGCCCCTGTCAACGATCATAAACAGTGGCACGGACGCCGAACGCGACCGGGCCGGGCTGCTGCTTGTGCGCTTCCTGTACTCCTGTCCCGCGCGGGTCGGCCTTCTGCACTCCGACCCGCATCCCGGTAATTTCCGGCTGCTGGCAGACGGCCGCCTGGGCGTCCTGGACTTCGGCGCGGTCAACCGCCTTCCGGACGGGCTGCCCGAACCCATCGGCCGGCTCAGCCGGTTGGCGCTGGAAGGCGACGCGGACGCGGTCATGGCGGGTCTGCGGGCTGAGGGTTTCATCCTGCCGACGGTGAAGATGAAGGCGGCGGACCTCCTCGACTATCTGGTGCCGCTTCTCGCACCTGTCGCCGCCGAGGAGTTCCGCTTCTCCCGCAACTGGCTGCGAGGAGAGGCCGTCCGGCTGGGCGACCCCCGCTCCCCCGCGGCCCAGCTCGGCCGCCAGCTCAACCTGCCCCCGTCCTACCTGCTGATCCACCGCGTCACCCTGGGTGCGGTCGGCATCCTGTGCCAGCTTGGCAGCGCAGGGGCGTTTCGTGCCGAGATGCAGCGCTGGCATCCCGGCTTCGCCCCGCCGGGGTCGGCAACGGCCGAACACGCGGCCTGGGCGAACCAACCCGGACGCGAGGTACCGGCGCTCGCCGTCGAGATGGACGCCGATGTGATCCGGCCGCTCGCGTCCGGATCCCCGCACGGGTTGTTCGTCCCGGCACCGCTGCCGGGGACTCCGGCGCCACCGTCGGAGGCCTCGCCGGCGGGCGGCACCGATGACGGCGACGGCAGCGATGACGGTGGCGCCGATCCGACACGACCCGTCGCGGAGCAACCGACGCCGGCCGGCGGCACGGCAGGCGCACCCGCCCCGCGAACGCCATCCTCCGGTGCCGGCACTCCGTCCAGACAGCCGAAACGGGCCAGGCGACCCAGGCAGCCGAAGGTCCCGGCGCCCAGGCCACGCGACGCCAGCGACGAACCGGATCTTCCCGCCGCCACGACACCCGGTAACGCCCGGCCCGGTAACGACAACTCCGGCACACGAAACCCACCCGAAACAGCCGCCGAAACCACCTGAGCCACGTCCATCCCGCAGTACGAAGTAGCCACACGTTCGGCCTTGGACCTGCTTGAACTCTTCTGGTGCATAGCCGACCGGTGGCGCCGCTACCGGTCGGCTATGCACCAGGACCGGCCGATCGAGGAGACCACCGCGTCGAGGACCTGCGAAATTCATGCGGAAACCGCCCATCCAGCGGCTGGAAACTGACAAATACGAAGGTCAGCCGGCCACGCAGACGGGTCGTCCGCCTTACCGCGCGCACCGTGTCCCCACCCACACATTCGGCAGCACGACGGGCATCCGCGGCACGTCCCGCAGATCCTCATCGTCGGCCCAGCCCTGCTCGGCAGCCTCGATCAGCATCCGGACCCGCTGGTCGCAGTCGGCCCACCTGGCAAGCCAGGCCCGCATCCGCGTCGGCCGCTTGGTCAGGACCTGGTAGGTGTGGATCGCTTGCCGATGGCGCCTGACCGGCAAGAGCCCCGGACCTCCGGCGACGTCCAGTACATCGTCGTCCAGACCGCGGCAATAAACGCACCGGGCACTTGATCACGTCCGATAAACAAATCGGACATGCTGTTGACGAATACCCGCCTGGACTTGCGCCACGTTAACGGCCATGCCAGCCGCTCCGGCCGCAGACGCAGGTCGAAGCCCTGCTCGAACGGATGGCCGGGGACACCCCGTCACCGCTCCGCGAACGTCTCCGCATAGCAGTGATCACAACCCTCGGAGACCTTCACGCACCCGGTCACCGGATTCCACGTCGCCCCGGCTACACCGTCGTCGCCACGCGTCCACTCGATCTTTGTTGAGGTGCTCATGACCACACACCCGCGGCGAACTTCGTGCCAGTGAGGCGTGGTTGCCTGCGCTCTCGCTCGTCGCGACCAGCACCGCCGGCGAGGTCATCGGCCACGCTCTGCGCACCCGCGGCAGAATCGACACAATCCCGGTGCTCGCACTCGGACCGCTCAGCGTCCGGCCCGACCAGCAGCGACGCCGGGTCGGTCACGCACTCATGCACGCCGTGCTCGGCGCCGCCGACGCGCTCGACGAACCGCTGGTTGCTCTGCTCGGCGACCCGCGCTACTACTCCCGATTCGGCTTTGTCCTCGGCGACGAACGCGGCATCACTCCGCCCAAGCCCGAGTGGCGGTCGCACTTCCAGGTACGCGCTCTGACGGCCTGTGACCCATCGCTGCGTGGGAGGTTCGCCTACCCCAAACCCTTCGACCGGACGTGAACTGGTGCAGAGAAGACCGCGGGTCATTCACTGAAGCCTCCTTTGTCGGTAGACGTGAGAACCCCGAGAATTTACCCCGCCTCGAAGAGTCACCGGGAACGGAAGAGTCACCGGGAACGGAGGCCCCGCTCCTTCATCGCATCAGATGGCCTGCCGATCTCATCAGCGCAGGTTGTGAGACCACACTGTGGCATGACCGTCTTGAACTCGAAGAGCTCAGCGGCCTGAGTCGATCAAGGCACGATCGGACGAAGCTACACGGGTGGTGTCGCCACGCCGGCCGGCGCGCACCCCGCGGATGCCGAGCCAGCCGACGGCTGTGCCGATCGCGAGCGAGACGACCGTCAGGACCAGGTGGACGAGGAAGAAGCCGGTCGGACCGTCGTCCCAGGAACGATCGTCCTTCCAAACGTTCTTGAGGAACGTGGGCCAGATGATCCACGACCACACGCCAACAGCGATCAGGAACCAGGACGCACGCTTCGACAAGGTCACCCCTCCAGCTTCGCACTCCTCACGCGCATGACGCTGTGGCCTTCCCCGTCGGGCCAGTCTCCGAGGTTCATGATCGCCGTATCCTGAGTTCGGGAGGAGAAGCCGTGCGCTTCACCCGCATCACCGTGAACCCGGCTCAGATGGGCGGCACGCCCTGTATCCGTGGGCTTCGCATCCCGGTCGCCACCGTCATGGGGATGATCGCGGACGGCATGTCCGTCGACAAGGTGACCAACGAGCTGCCCGACCTCGGCAGAGAGGACGTCCGCGAGGCTCTCCGCTTCACCGCCGAAGCCATCCTCGAACGTCAGCTCCTGGCCCCGCACTCAGCCCTCCGATCAGTAGACAGCCCTTCCACCAGAGCTGACGCACTGACCGGAGGCTCCAAGAAACCTAGATCATAATGTCGAACTCGCTCGGATCTCCTTGGAGAGGAAACGAAACCGCGGAGAGGCATTCGCTCTCCGCCTCCGCCCGACTCGCTGTGCCACCACCGATGGTGTGCAGCGCCGGGACACGAAAATGCCAATTGCCGGCTTCGTCGTCGAAGAAGAACTCCGCACGCAGCCCGCTCATCGGCCTCGATCACGCCTCTCCGGCGGGGCACCGAGGTAGAGAAAGCCGTAAGCCTCGTCGCGAAAGGGGATACCGGCGGCGCGCAGCGCCTCGTCCCAATCCCCCGTGCACGCGGGATTCGCACCTTCGCTGCCGTGGTCCGCGGTCAGCAGGATGGCGGTGTCGTCGGCGAGTCCACGGGCTTCCAGCAGGTCGAGGAAGACCCCGAGGCGCCGGTCAGCATCGACCATCGACGCCCGGGCCTGCGGCGAATAGGGCCCGCCCCCGTGGTGCCCGGTATCGGTCACCGTGGTGTTCCACCAGGTGAACGCGGGCGGCTCCGCCTCCTCACCCCACAGTTGGCTGACCTGCGCAAGACCGAGTGCGTCCACCTGCGTCGACCAGGCGTAGTCCGGGTCGGCGGCCACCCACTCCTGGGTCGCGTGTGGGTCGTCCGACGCGGACGGCAGATGCTGGCCCAGCCCGCCGGCACCGTCGGTACTGTTCATCGCCCGGACGACCCCGAACGTCGAATACGTCGCGCCCCGGTCGATCGGCTCGTTGACGCAGGCCGTCGACACCCCGGGCCGGGAGGCTGCGATCGCCTCGAACACCGTCCGCACGCCCGGCCGGAGCTGCTCGCAGGCCACATGCCAGGTGGCCGCGTCGTTGGCGACGATCCGGCGTCCGGTCTCCCGGTCGAAGTAGACGTTGTTCAGGATGCCGTGCCGCCCCGGGCCGACACCGGTCAGCGCGCAGGTGTGGTTCGTCAGGGTGACACTGGGGAACTCCGCAACGGCACCACCGGTCAGGGCAGCGCCCCGCGCCAGCAGACGGGCGATCGCCGGCAGTTCGCCGTCGCCGGCCATGTTCAGCAGGTCGTTACAGTTCACGCCGTCCCAGAGCAGGCCGACGACGTGACGGGCACCGGGCACGCACAGGTCCGCGAGGGCCCGGCCGTCGACGTCCAGGCCGTCCGCACCCGTCATGGACGCCCCGGCCAGGTACGCCAGGGTTGGTGCGACGTCGATGACGCGGGCTGAACGCGCAAGCAGCCCCCGCCTGCGGACGCCGGCCCCGGACAGCAGCAGCGGCGCTCGGGACTGGCCGGCGTCCAGCGACCCGTGCTCGCCGAGATGCCCCCCGCGCCGCGGCCAGTGGTGCGCGGCGCTGTGCACGACGACGACGTCCGGCGACCGGGCCGGATCAGCGAAGACCGACGCGAGCCGCGCTCCGGCGAACGGGTAGGAGTTGCGGTCGTTCGGCGGCGAGGGGTCCTTGCGCGCCAGGCTCAGGGGGACCCCGTGCATCGGATCCTGAACGGCCACCGGATCACGACCACGCAGCACCTCCCAGGGGCCGCTCGGGTCGGTCAGTGACAGCCGCGAGGCACCGTCCGCGTTCGCGACATGGAGCCATCCGCCCTCCACCCAGGCGACGAGGTCCACGATCCCGGCGAGATCCGGCCTGGTGAGGACCGCGACCACCGCGGACAGCTCGCCACCGCCGGCCCTGCGAAAGGGTGCACCACCGGGACGACCAAGGGATGCGCCGTCGTGCCGAGCAGGGTCGTTGCCGGACGCCTGGCCTCCCGATCGCTCGACGGCGACGTCCGCGGCGATGGAAATCCCCGGAGCGCCGATCCGGGCCGCCTGGGCGGGCTTGCTGCTGGGCACGACCGAACACTACCGGCACCATATGGCCCGGCAGGAAACACACACGTCAACATCTTGCGATCACATAACAGACGACCCGGCGGATCCGTACGCCGACGCTGCCCTCCTCCGCGACTCCGCCGATGCCCTACGCCAGAGGTCTCCGGGTCGGTTGGAGGCCGGCGTCGATCGCCGGTGGGTCCCGTGGGCTGAGCAGGCTGAATCCGGCGTCGCCGGCGGCTGCGGCGAGCCGGTCGTCATAGGTCATATATCACAAATTTGTGGCCACATACCTTCCAGTACATGCAACGCCGCCACCGCCCGGGGTTCCTGCCGGATGGACGCAACCGATCCGGCAGGAGCCCCGGGACACACGCCGTAGGACGCGGGGAGAGCGTCAGGCCGCGACGCTCTTGCGGGGACGGCCACGGGGCCGCTTGCGTGGGACGACGGCGCCCGTGACAACGAGCTCGCCACCCCACACGCCCCAGGGCTCGCGCCGGTCAAGAGCAGCGGCCAGGCAGGCGTGCCGCAGCGGACAGCCACCGCAGACCGCCTTCGCGGATTCGACGTCCTCGGGGGACTCCGCGAAGAACAGGTCCGGGTCGACGTCCCAGCAGGGCAGCGCCAACCGGTCCAGCTCGATCCGGGCAACGATCGAGGGGTCGAACACCGGTGTCACCTCCGGCACTGAAGGAAAAAGGATCGGTCGGGGACGGTTCGGTCGGAACAGTCAGATCGGAATAGTCGGTTCGACCGGTTCAATCGGTTCGGTTGTCCCGGCGGATCGGATCGGGAGACGACAAAGGCCGCGGTTCCCGTCAGGGATCCGCGGCCTCGGTCGGCGCTCGGTTGGCTTGTCAAACCAGGAGCAGACCTCGGGGTGGACCCGGGACGTACAGCGTGTGGCGGCGCATCGTCGATGCTTGGATGCGGGCATCCGCGGTCGGGGTGTGGTGCGCGGCTGCGTCAGCCCAGCGCGGACCGTCGGCAAACCCACGGGTAGCTCGGAAACCGGCGGACGCAAGGACGTGCTTGGACGTCACGGCCGCGGCCAACCGGACCGCGCTACGCAGGCCAAGCGGATACGCTCGGCGCACGAACACGGCGACGATCCCCGTCATCCTCATGGGGATCACCTCCTTCGCGTTCGTGTCGGGCGTGGACTGGGCACACTCAGCGCCCATCAGCACCGTAGAAGCCGACCGGAACGGTCGCAACCTATTTTCTGCGTTTCCGATCAAGTACCTGATGTAGTCGAGAACCTAACTGAAGGTAGCACGATCATCGCCGCTCTGGCGGCATCACCTGCGACGGGACGGCGGATGATCCCTACCGGGAAGGCGGGGTTCCCGCCAGGACGGCAGCGGCTGGGACAGCGGGGCCGGTATCACTATCCGGCTGGTTCGGAGCCGGGGACCCCGGCGGAAGGCGACGAGAGGGATCCGGGCGGTTCACGCCCGTCAACCAGGGCGAGCACGTCCTCGCCGTAGCGGTCGAGTTTGGCCTGGCCGATTCCAGGGATGCCCACCAGCTCGGCGACGGAAGTGGGCCGGTGTTCGGCGATCGCCAGCAAAGTCGCGTCGGTGAACACCACGAAGGCCGGCGCGCCCTGCTCCTTGGCCCGGGTGGACCGCCAGGCACGCAACCGGTCGAAGAGCGCCTGATCGACGCCGGACGGGCAGTCGTCGCACCTGCCCGTCCGGGCGGCCTGGCCCACCAGCGGACGCCCACACACCCGGCAACGCACCGCGGAGCGGCTGCGAGACCGCTGCGCACCAGCGCCATCCGCACCAGTGCCCGCCGGCCCGCCGGCCGACGCACTCGCCGACGTCGCCGAACGGGGCACGAGCCCGTCGAGGAAGCGTGACGGCCGGCGAGACTTACGGCCGCCCTCGTTGCGGGCAAGCGCCCACGACAGCGCCAGATGCTCCCGTGCCCGGGTGACACCGACGTAGAGCAGGCGCCGCTCCTCCTCGATCTGCGCCGGAGTCTGCGCATGGATGATCGGCATCGTCCCTTCGACCAGGCCGACCAGGAAGACCGCGTCCCACTCAAGGCCCTTGGCCGCGTGCAGGGAGGCGAGCGTGACCCCCTCGACGGTGGGAATGTGCTGGTGGGCGGCACGGTCGGCGAGATCGGCGACGAACCGGTCGAGGGTGGCCCCGGGGTCGGAGACCACCATGTCGTCTGCGAGCCGCACGAGCGCGGCCAGATTCTCCCAGCGTTCCCGCTGTGCGCCCGAGCCGTTCGGCGGATCGTTCCCCCGCCATCCCAGCGCGGCGAAGACCTCCGCGACCTCGGCCGCGAGACCCTCCGGCCGGTCGGTGTCGGCCGACCGTGCGGCCGCCCGCAACAGCCGGACGGCCTCGGCGACCTCCGGCCGCGCGAAGAACCGCTCGCCGCCCCGGACCAGGTACGGGATACCGGCGGCGGCGATCGCGGTCTCGTATGCCTCGGACTGGGCGTTGACCCGGTACAGCACGGCGATCTCGCTGGCCGGCACGCCCGCGTCCAGCAGCATGCGGATGCGGCGGGCGACCGCGGCCGCCTCCTCGGGTTCGCTGTCGAATTCGGTGAACGCCGGTGCCGGGCCGTCCGGACGTTGCGCGACCAGCCGCAGCGGTTCGTGCCGGGACGCGGCGGGAGCAGCACCCACGGCCGCGCCCGATGCACCCCGTGCGCCCGATGCCCCCGGTGCGCCGGCAGTGCCACCGGTGCCGGTTCGCGCGACCAGCCGGTTGGCCAGCCTGACCACCTGCGGCGTGGAGCGGTAGTCCCGCACGAGGCGGACCACAGGGGCGTCGGGGAAGCGCCGGGGGAAATCCAGCAGGTAGCGGGGAGACGCCCCGGTGAACGAGTAGATGGTCTGGTTGGCGTCACCGACCACGCAGAGACTGTCCCGCTCGCCGAGCCAGGCGTCGAGCAGGCGCTGCTGCAACGGGTTGACGTCCTGGTACTCGTCCACCACGAAGTGCCGGTAGCGAGAGCGCAGCTCCTCGGCGACCCAGCCGTGCTCCTCGATCACGGCCGCGGTCAGCAGCAGCAGGTCGTCGAAGTCGAGAACCCCCGCCTCCCGCTTGGCCTCCTCGTAGGCGGTGTACAGACGGGCGATCACCTCGGGCGGGTGCGCCGCCTCGCGCGCCGCCGCGGTCGCGGCCGCCGGATACTCCTCGGGGGTGAGCAGGGTGGCCTTGGCCCACTCGACCTCGGAGGTGAGATCCCGAAGCTCGGTCCGGCTCGGCGACAGGTGTATCCGGTTCGCCGCCTGGGCCACCAGTGCGATCTTGCTCTCGACGAGCCGGGGCAGTGCGGCTCCGGCAACCTTGGGCCAGAAGTAGCCGAGCTGCCGTAGCGCGGCCGCGTGGAAGGTACGCGCCTGGACGCCGTCTGCATCGAGCGTCCGCAGGCGTCCGCGCAGCTCCCCGGCCGCGCGTGTGGTAAAAGTCACAGCAAGTACCTGGCCGGCCGGGACCGTGCCCGAAGCGACCAGATAGCCGATCCGATGAGTGATCGCCCGCGTCTTGCCCGTGCCCGCACCGGCTAAGACACAGACCGGGCCGACCGGGGCGAGCACCGCCCGACGCTGCTCCGGATCGAGCGCATCGGCCAACCACTGCCCGGACATGCCCGGCCCGCCCTCGAACGGCGCGTCCGGCACCAGCGGTACCGCGGGCACCGGGTCATCGACGGTCGCACGCGCCATGGGAGGAACGGTAGCCGCCGCCACCGACGGGAAGCGACCGGGCCGCGCCGTGGTTATGAAGATTTGTTCTGCCATGGCCACAGAAGGGACCGTTCGTGCTGACGATCTATACCACGTCGTGGTGCGGCTACTGCACCCGTCTCAAGCGCCAGCTCGACCAGGAAGGTATCCCGTACGAAATGGTCGACATCGAGCAGAACCCACAGGCCGAGCAGATCGTTCGAGCGGTCAACAACGGCAACGCAACTGTACCCACCGTTGTCTTCGACGACGGCACCGCGATGACGAACCCAAGCTTGCGCCAGGTTACCGAGAAGGTCGCTTCTGCCGCATAACGGATACTCCAAGTAACAGACGCCAGCAGTCGCGCGCCGACTTGAGCCCGTAGAGCTTGATCGGGGGACGGTCTCCGTCACTGCCCGTGAAGTTTGTGGGAGAGTTCGGGCTGTGTCGTCAGTACCTTCAGCACCTACGTGGAGCGCAGTCGATGCCGCGCTGCAGGCCGCGGGCGCCGTCCATCAGATGGAAGCGACGGGCTTCGTGGTCCTGTCGGGCTCGACCGCGACCTACCAGCGGACGGCAGGAACCCTGCCCGGCCTCGACGCGGGTCTGACGCTGCCCTGGAGCGAGACCGTCAGCACGCGGGTGCTCGACGGCGCGCCCGTCGCCCTGGCGGGCGTCAGCGACGATCCCGCGTTCGCGGGGACGGACGAACCGTCGCGCCTGGGAGTCCGCAGCTACGTCGCCATGCCGGTATTGGGCGACGATGGACGGTTACACGGTCTGCTTGTCGGACTCGATCGACAGCGTGTTACCATCGCCACGCCCGCGGTCACATTGCTGCGAGGCATCGCCGACGCCCTGGGTGCCATCGTGGGTGAGGCCGAACGCGTCGAGGCAGCCGAACGTACGGAGACCGCACGCCGTAAGCCACCGTCGGCTCCGACCGCGCAGCCGGGCGGAGCCGCGGCCCGGCCCGCGCGTCCGGGGCCGGCCCCGGACGGGCCGCCCGCCCGGGGCTCCGCGGTCACGCCCGCGGCGCCGCCATCGCCCACCGGGCCCTCACCGACCGCTCGTCCCGAGCTGTGCTTGCGCCGGGCCCCGGTCGGATGGATCGTGGAAGGCCCCGCAGGCGAGGTCCGACCGGTCGGTGACCTGTTGTCCGCGATGGTTCTCGCCGACCTGCTCGCCGAGGACCTCGCTCCACCCGGCCGGCCCCGGCGTCCCGATCACGACCTGACCGAGATCGAACAGCTGCGGCTGTCGGTGGTGCAGCTGGAGCACGCGCTCGCCTCACGGGTCATCGTCGAGCAGGCAATAGGCGTACTGGCCGAACGTCACCGTCTGCGACCTCGGGAGGCGTTCGAGCGGCTCCGGCGGACCGCTCGCGGCATGGGACGACGCGTACACGACCTCGCCCGGCAGGTGGTCGAGTCGGTCTCCGACCCACGGACGGTCCTACCCGGGGAACTGGCCGGTCGCGGTGGCAGCCCTCCCCGACCGGCACCGCCGCGGCCCAACCAGTCCCGTCACTGACTCCGACGGCTACGGGCCGGCTCCGGAGCGGTTCGGGGCTGGTCCCGGAACCGCGGCTGCGGAC